>JBLGCB010000462.1:0-5417 GCA_047617105.1 Phenylobacterium sp.
AAAGCAATCGTCCGGATGTTATTTAATGACAAACGCTAAAAATCTACTTCACCAAATGTGGATAGTCCGCTTCGCGGTTTTGAAAAGCCAAAATATCCGGGATTTGCACAACCCCTTGATCGATATTAATCGCTCTACGTATGGTTTCATTTTGCTGCCAACTGTCGTGTCCGCCAGCAATGGTCGGTAAGTGAACAATCATTGCGGCAGAAATCGAACGTGAGGCACTTTCCCAAAAATAGCTAGGGGTATGGTCAACGGCGTAATAATCAACCTTGCCAACCTTAAACATCGGGTTTTCAAACGTCGTAGGTTTGGCAAAATAAAAGCCCATGCCATCGTCACAACTCACATCAATAATCAGGCAGCCAGGTTTAAGGCAGTCTTTTTCTTCTTCTGTGACAAAGTCGATAGGATTATTGGTATCTTGGTAGGTGCCATTGATAATGATATCAGACTCGCCAATCAACGCAGATAACGGCCTTTCAGTACCATCATGCTCAACCACTATCATGCGCGCTTCATCTTGTGCACCGGTTCTGACTCTGACGTAATGGCAATCAAGCACTTCTTCGCGAACTTCATGATCAGGACGTTGAACGCAGATGGTAATATCTCGAAACCCATGTGCTTTAAGCGCATAAATCGCGCCACGGCTTACCGCACCAAAACTGAAAATAACCACTTTACGTTGGTTGCCATAATGGCCATCAATGCCTTTAAGCGCAAGCGCATGGATCACCCCACTATAACCCGCCATTTCATTATTTTTGTAGAAGGTGTGTCGGCCCATTTGACCTGAAGGACTCCAAATATACATATCTTCAAAAGCAATCAGGGTTTGTTTTCTATCAATGGCAATTTGGGTAATATCTTGATTCTGGACGCAATGTGGATAACCCCAAAGTATGCCACCAACCCGCAGTTGTTCAAAATCAGCAAGCACTGGCTTGGCAATAATCACCGTGTTCATGGTCTCTAATATCTCATCTCGTGAAGCAATGCCGCCAACCTGAGCACCGAGTTCGGCATCACTCATATCAAAGCGCTCACCATAACCGCTTTCAAAGATGAGTCTCTTACGCAGTTGTTCAGGCAGTCTCGATAAATGTTCAGGGTGTATTGGTACGCGTCGTTCATCTTGCTTTTTAGAAGAGCCAATAACGCCCAGTGAAAATGTGTTCATGATGTTACCTTTTTGCTTGAGCGTGTGTGCCAACAGTTGCTGGCAATTCGTTCCACAAGCGTGATGGGGTTGCGGTTTTGTTGGTGTTCGAACCTCGATGGTAGGAAACATGAGAAGATTGGTGCTGTAGATTCAATTATTTCGAACGAGCCGTAGTCTAACACAGTTGGTACTCAAGTATTCGGGGGAATTGTTTTATCCAGTGCTAAAGCCCCTACTAAAGCGAGAATGTCATCGAATAGTCATGGGTCGAGGGATTAACGGGGGTTTCACTGTCAAATGCCCATGCTGGGGTATTGCCAGACAAATCTTCAAGTTTTGACTCAAATTTCAATTGATACTCACCCGCCAACCAAGGCGAGTCGGGTTGAACAAACAAGTTAACGCCTGCGGCATCTACGGTAAAATTAACATCAATGGGCATACCAGTGTTGCGATTGACTAGGGTGATCATTTGTACTGAGATAAGCGGGTCGAGCGCTCGTTCTGGTTTAATCACCAACCGTTGTTGCGAATTCACTGGCGGCAAAACCAACTGCCAACGGGCCAAATTAAGCTTTTCATAAACTGGCGCACCAATCTCAAACGTTTTTTCAAAATCTGCCGACAATGCCATGCCATCCAGGGTTTTAAAACGCTGGTCTACTTTGAGTCGATAACGTTGACCTTGTATAAACACCGGACCTTGTGTCAAATTGGGTCCGACGCCGCGCTTAATTCTCCCTGGATGAATAAAAACAGTCAAGCGGGTCCGTGATTGATCCCACAACCCCTGCCGAAACTCGACAAATGATGTTTTCACTACTGCATTGTCTTGGTTAACAATCGACAGATAATCATAAGGATTATCAAATGACATCGGTTGAGAAAAATAGACATAAAAACGCAGCACATTTTGCGGCAGTATATTAAGACGTGGATAAATGCTAGTGACTTCACCCTGTTGAAGTTCTGCTTCAGGGGCGATGTATTGGCTCAGCTGGTAAACGGATTGAGGCAATAGAGGTAATGGTGGATAACCGCCAAACAACTGGTTGAAGCCTTGCGCATCAAACACCGCGGTATAAGACAAACCAGGCTCTGGTGCGAAACGGGGCGTAAACACTAGGTTACCGTCAACCACAGCGTATCGCCCTGCCATACCCGGCAAATGGCGATTGGCCGGGGCCTGTTCACCAACATATAAAGCCAATACGGTTTTGCCGACTTGGCTGGCAACACTTTGTTCAAGTTCAAAAGGCAATACCACGGTCACCGTGCCAAAACCCTCACTGGTTTGCAGGGTATCAAAAGTCAGCTTAACATCCTCTGCATTAACTGCACTTTGGGCTTTAGCCGACATCAAACATAGCCCTAAAGCGCTAAAACACAGTACTCGCCACACGTTCCATCTCATGGTCAATTACAACTGAGCTTTTGACAGCGCGGTTAACGCCAATTCTCCATTGGCCTTTTTGGTGGTGGTCAGTACATAATCGGCATTAAAGTTAGACAACTCCAACACCCCTTTGGCTTTTACTTTGTCAAACGCGATCCCCTCGGTATAACTGCTGGCCCGCTTGGTCATGCTGCCTTTATAAGCGTCGAGATTTTTAGCAGTAAACGACATCAGCGGTTGGCGGTTATTCGACAACAATATTTTATCTTCGCCGTCAAATTGATAGCCAATAATGTCAATCGGACCATTACCTGCGCCAAGTTCAGCGATGGTGCGGCCTTTAACATGTGCTTTGTCTTTGAGTTGTGCCATATCAATGGTCACCAATGGGGTGCAGGCATAAGCGGCCAGCAGTTGGTCTTTGTCATTGATTTGGTAGGGCAAAAACGTTCTGATAGGGGCATGGGTTTCATAACTGCCATGAGCACCGTGAAACACTTCGACCGATGTGGCACTCACCGCATCATTAAATGGATAAGCAAAGGTCCACAGCGATGAAGCAAATTCTTCATTAGACATACCGGAGACATACAGTTTGGCATCTTTATAAACCATTTGGGTGATGGCGTACACCCTTTTGCAAGGGCGTGTTGATGTTTCATATATGGTACTGCTGAGATCCATTTTGTTCACTAACAAGGCACTGTGAGAGTCTAATAGTTATTCTATTTAAACGAGCAGTAACGCCGTTAGAGGGCAAAATGGACTCAGCCCTTCGGGGAGTGGCTGAAAATGCTTCACTCTGCGTTGCAACTCATTCATTTAGAACAACTAAACATCAATCGTTGCGCCTTGATTGAAACATTTTCAGTCACTCCAGTACCATATATGAAATATCAACACGCCCTAGTGCCATTGCGATGCTTTTTACTGGCGTTGACTAGGTTTGGTATATTGGCGGTGTCGTAATTGACATTCGATAAATCAACCACTTCAAGAGAGCTGTCTGGTTTAACCCTGACTAATACTGGCGTGGTATTTTTGCTTTTTGCCTTGCCACGAGTGACGATAATATAAGTATTTTTTGACACCGGGTTAACGGCCATATCGTTAACCTGAACCATGGTTTTTTTGGTGCCCAACAACGCCGCAATTTGCGCTTTAAGGTTGGCTATCTCTGGCGGTTTAATCTTTGACCCCACCGCACTTTCATGAAAATCGATGGCAGTAATGGCACCTTTGTGTGAATCACCAATGAACAATACACCTTGTGGGCTAATGGCCAACTCACTCATGGCTTTAAAGTCTGGTGTACCTTTACTGGTTTTTGCTTGTACATTAGTGCTGAGCAGGACTGAGAGCAGCCCTACCGATAATAACTGTTTGGTGGTTAATGGATTTTTCACGATGGCTACCTGCTTACGATTAAATGGGGGTTAAATGCGTTTGAACATTTGTTGACCCATGCTACCTGTAATGACGTAAAAGGCAATGTGCTGAGTTAAGTGGTGATCGTGGTTGTCGGCGTAGGGTGCCCGAGCGTAGCACGGTCCGAGGTTACGAGGAGCATTGCGCACCATTGAACCAGCAGTCATAGACCAACCAAGAATATGCTTGGACGATAACAAATGGTTCATGGTGCGCAGTGCTGCTCGTGCCTCGCATTTCGCTACGCGAAAGCACCCTACGACAAATGTCTAATTCGCGTTTTCAAGTGCCTTTAGCTCGGGAGCCAAATCATCGGGCTTGTTCCACCTTCGCATCCTGATTCAGCGCTTCCATTATCATCCGCATTTCAGCTTGGTTAAGGCCGGTTTTTTGTTGATCAGACTGAGGCATATTATTGTTTATCATTGGTAGCAATACTAGGCTGCGGTAATCTCTGGTTAAAATCACTGTGCAACTGGTTGAGCAACGGAAAATAAATTTCTCTGATATTTTCCGGCTCTGTCTCAGCAAAAGCCTTACACCGCTATCGCACTAGAAGTTGACTGTTGAATTCGGTAATCTAAAGCATGAGGTTCTTTATCAAGTAAATCAAGGAGGACTTTGGTTGCACCTGTTGGCGATCTTTTGCCTTGCTCCCATTGTCGAATGCTTGAAACACTTACGTTTAGCAAACGGGCAAATACAGTTTGTGTTAAATTGACTTTCTCTCGAATGTGTTTGACTTTTTCTGCTGTGATAACTTCTATAGCCGGAATTTTCACACCAAGCTCAGCAAGTTCTTTTTCAGAAAAAGCAGAGCCAAGGCCAGATTCAATTAACCCCTGGGCAAGGCTACCAATGGCTTCTTTCATACTATCTCGCATCTGTGTCCTCCAGTTTAATATATTGATACCTACCAGATTAACACTCATCGTTTGAATAATCGATATACGAATTGGCAACAAACGTAGGTACGAATAACTAATTAACATTATTGTGTTTATTCAACAGAATTTACCTAGATGATTGAAGCTTTTGGCTGTTTTAGTTCAATTTTTCCTTTCATGGCAGCCCTACAACACAACCTGTAAATATTCCCCTATATTGCGAGTCTGTTGATCAAACGCCACACCAAGCAAAACCACCTCAACGGTTGATGATCGGGATTACGTTAAGGTGATAGTACTTTGCCGACCCTGCAACCACAGATCAGTTAACTGCTAAACATTGTTGATGCCGTACTTTAACTTCTTGTGAATCCACGGTAGCAGATTTATACTACCAGCAAGTTTAAACCAACGCCGGACTGATGATGACAGCTCCCTTAAAGTACCCTCTTGGTATTCAAACGTTTTCAAAAATCCGCGATAGTAATTATCTTTATATTGATAAAACCGCCCTTTTGTATGATTTGATTAGTCAGGG
>JBLGCB010000463.1:0-5411 GCA_047617105.1 Phenylobacterium sp.
ATACGCACCTGGGGTATTTTCATCAAGGTCTTTATCAGCGCCAGGGCTGCGCCGCATCGGCTTCATAGGCTTCTATCTGCGGCAAATATGCCTCAGAAATACCAATAAAATCTAGACCACTGAGCAAACGTTGCTTCACTGATGGGTCGATGGTAAATGCAATGGCAGTACCACCGGCAATCAGCTGCTGAGCTTGCAAGTCAACGCTAAAATCCACTGGCGTGTCCTGGGTCGCCAAAACGAACAATTGTTCGATTTGCGCTGCTGACAAAGCAATCGGCAACATTTGATTGTTGATGCAATTATTAAAGAAAATATCAGCAAAACTGCTGGCGATAATCACCTCAAAACCAAATTGCTGCAATGCCCAAGGCGCATGTTCACGGCTTGAACCACAACCAAAGTTATCACGGGTCAGCAAAACACTGGCACCTGCATAACGTGGCTCATTAAGCACAAACTCAGGATTTGGCTGGTCATCAGCGATATAACGCCAGTCGTAAAACAATGCCTCAGCAAACCCTTCGCGACTCACCGAGGTCAGAAATTGCTTGGGAATGATCTGGTCGGTATCGACGTTATTGATATCCAATGGTGCCACTTTACCCGCATGAAAAACAGCTGCCGAGCTTACTTTTTGGGTTGAACTCATACTTTGTACTCCGTAGATATATCGCAAAAGTGACCATGAATAGCGGCCAATGCGGCCATCGCCGGACTGACCAAATGAGTGCGGCCACCCTTACCTTGGCGTCCTTCAAAATTTCGATTACTGGTGGAGGCACAACGTTCGCCATCACCAATTCTGTCATCATTCATCGCCAGACACATCGAACAACCCGGCTCACGCCATTCAAAACCAGCGGCTTTGAAAATCAGGTCTAACCCTTCTTTTTGCGCCTGATCTCTAACTTTCACCGAACCTGGCACCACCAAGGCTCTAATACCTTCGGTGACTTTTTTACCGTCAACATGTAAGGCGGCACTGCGCAGATCTTCAATACGGCTATTGGTACATGAACCAATAAAAACCGTGTCTACTTTTATGTCGGTGAGCTTTTGCCCAGCATGTAAACCCATATATTTAATCGCTTTTTTGATCGCATCGGCTTTGATTAAATTCGGCTCTTGAGCCGGGTCTGGTACACAAGCATCAATCGGCAATACCTGCTCCGGGCTGGTACCCCAAGTCATTTGTGGCCGAATATCAGCGGCATCTAGGGTCACGATGTGATCAAAAACTGCATCCTCATCGGTAAACAAGGTCTGCCAATACGCTTTGGCGGCGATAAAATCATCACCCTTAGGGGCGTATTCTCGGTCACTGATATAATTAAAAGTGGTGTCATCCGGAGCAATAATCCCGGCTTTTGCGCCCATTTCAATACTCATGTTGCACAGCGTCATACGCCCTTCCATGGTCAGCTCGCGAATGGCCGAACCACAGAACTCCGCCACATAACCCGTACCGCCAGCAGTGCCCATTTGGCCAATAACCGCCAACGCAATATCTTTGGCGGTGATACCCGCGCCGACTTTGCCGTTGACTTCAATTTTTAGGGTTTTTGAACGCTTTTGCTGCAACGTTTGCGTCGCCAACACATGTTCAACCTCTGAGGTGCCGATACCAAATGCTAGCGCACCAAAAGCACCATGAGTCGAGGTATGAGAGTCACCACACACAATGGTGTGGCCTGGCAAAGTAATGCCAAGTTCAGGACCAATGACATGAACTATGCCCTGATTAGGATGAGCCAAATCAAACAGTGGCACACCAAAGTCTTGGCAATTTTTTGCCAGTGCTTTTAACTGCTTTTGCGCCACTGGACTGGCTGCTTCCATGGTCCGTGATTTGGTTGAGGTATTGTGATCCATGGTAGCAAAAGTTTTGTCTGGTCGACGAACCAAACGATTTTTCTCACGCAAGCCCGAAAAAGCCTGTGGCGAAGTCACTTCATGCACCAGGTGACGATCAATATAAATCAGTGTCGTTTGTTCGTTGATTTGACTGATTTCGTGAGCTTGCCAGATTTTTTGATATAAAGTTTGAGCCATTGCGTCTATTCCTTATTTTGTTATTCTTTAACGTTATTAATGGCGTTGGCAATAGCATCGCCAACTTCACTGGTAGAATAATGTTTGTCAGTTTGACTGATATCAGCCGTGACCACACCAGAGTCAATCACCTGAATACAAGCCGCTTCAATCGCATCAGCCGCTTGTGGCTGATTAAGGCTATAGCGCAACATCAGCGCTGCACTAAGAATTTGTGCCACTGGGTTAGCAATGCCCTGACCGGCGATATCTGGCGCACTGCCACCGGCAGGTTCAAACATACCAAACTGATGCTCGTTAAGGCTGGCTGAGGGCAACAATCCCATAGAGCCGGTGATCATCGCACATTCATCAGACAAGATATCACCAAACAAGTTATCACACAGCATAACATCAAATTGTGACGGGTCTTTGACCAGCTGCATCGCTGCATTATCAACATAAAGATGCTCAAGCTCGACTTCAGGATAATCCTGAGCCACTTCAAGCACCACTTCACGCCATAACACACTGCTCGATAACACATTGGCTTTGTCAATTGAAGTGACTTTATTTGAACGCTTTTTCGACGCTTCAAAACCGATTTTGGCAATTCGACTAATTTCTGCACGGCTATACTTTTGGGTATCAAAAGCGAACTCTTGTTCACCTTCACCACTGCGACCTTTTTCACCAAAATAAATGCCACCGGTCAGCTCTCTGATACATAAAATATCAAAACCTCTGCCTGAGATATCCGCTCTTAAAGGCGAAGCCGATGCCAAGCTTGGCAGCAATCGAGCAGGACGCATATTACAAAAAAGACCAAAATGTTTACGCAATGGCAGCAAAGAGCCACGTTCAGGTTGTTGATCGCCAGGCAGATGAGCCCATTTAGGACCACCCACTGAACCAAACAAAATCGCATCACTTTCATCACAAGTTTTCATGGTACTTGCGGGTAATGCTTCGCCATGGTTGTCGATGGCCACGCCACCGACATCGGCAAATGTCAGCTTTAATTCAAAGCCAAACTGTTGTTGCACCTGTTCCAGTACCTTTATGGCCTCGGCCATTACTTCTGAACCAATCCCGTCTCCAGGTAATACGGCAATATTGTACTGTTTCATTCTGATTCCTGTCTGTTATTTAAAATCTATGTAACTACTCAACAGTTACAGTTTTGGATGCTAATTTATTCGACACAAGCGCGGGGATTAATCCTCCGCCTACGCTACATGCTCTTGTTTTTTCTCTTCAATTTGTTTTGCCCGATAGGCCAGATTTAACACATGAATATAAGCCCGAACCGATGCTTCAACGATATCAGTGGCCAATCCAGCGCCGTGATATGAACGATTCTTGTATTTGGCGATAATATCCACCTGCCCCAGTGCATTGGCACCTTTACCTTTGGCATCTAGATGATAATCCACCACTTCAATGGTTTTATCGGTGATACGGGTCATGGCTTTATAAGCCGCATCAACCGGTCCTACCCCAGTCATCGCCTCAGAGACTTTTTTACCGTCAATGATCATACCGACAGTGGCACTGGCAATGGTATTGGAGTTTGAATGGATGTTGACATAATCCAGTTGATAGTGATTCGAGCTTTGTTCATTTAGGGTATTAAAGTGTAATAAAGCTTCTAAATCGTAGTCATATACCTTGCCTTTTTGGTCGGCCAGCGCGATAAAGGCGGCATAGATGTCGTTAAGGTTGTAATCACTGTCTTGGTAACCCATTGCCTGCAAATGATGTTGAATCACATGACGACCCGAACGAGAGGTTAAGTTCAGTTCGCTTTTATGCAAACCAATAGATTCTGGTGACATGATCTCATAAGTATTAGCGGCTTTAAGCATACCGTCCTGATGAATACCTGAGCTATGCGCAAACGCATTCTGGCCAACAATGGCTTTATTGGCTTGCACTGGCATATGACATACTTGGCTTACCAACCGCGATGCACGATAAATCTCTTCAGTTTTAATGTCAGTAAACACGCCATAATGATCTTTGCGAGTGGCCAAAATCATCGCGACTTCTTCCAGCGCACAATTCCCTGCCCGTTCACCAATACCATTCACGGTACATTCAATCTGACGTGCACCAGCTTCAACCGCAGCAACACTATTGGCGACCGCCAATCCCAAATCATTATGACAATGAACAGACAATCGCGCTTGGTCGATATTGGGCACCGAATTGCGAATTGAACGAATCAATGCGGCGTATTCACCGGGGGTGGTATAACCGACGGTATCTGGCAAGTTGATGGTATTTGCGCCCGCTTTGATGGCCCGCTCGATGATTCGGCAAAGGTCGTCAACCGGTGTTCTTACCGCGTCTTCACACGAGAACTCAATATCGTCGGTATATTTACCCGCTTGCAGAATCGCCTTAACTGCCATCTCAGTGGCTTGGTCTAATGACATATGCAGTTTTTGTGCTAAATGAATGGGAGAAGTGGCAATAAAGGTATGAATACGACGTCGCTCGGCGTGTTGTAAGGCTTCGCCACAGGCGTCAACGTCTTTAATCATGGCGCGGGACAGACCGCAGATCACCGGACCTTGTATTTCTTTGGCAATGGTTGACACTGCTTGAAAATCTCCCGGTGACGAGATAGGAAAACCCACTTCCATCACATCGACATTTAATCGAGCAATGGCATGGGCCACCTGCACTTTTTCAGCCTGACTTAGGCTGGCACTCAATGCCTGATCACCGTCTCTTAATGTGGTGTCAAAAATCCAAACTTTATCATCTGCGGCCATAGTCTTATTCTCTTTAAAGTTAGTTATCGGCTAATTTTGTTGGTGTTTACTGATTCTATTGGTTCATGTATTCATCAAACATCGAGGCTCAAAGCGCGGGGTCTAGAAACAACAAACCCCGCGACAGTTGCGCAGGGTTTTGAAATTGTATCATTCGTTATTTTACAATATCATCCGCCCGCATTCCTAATGAGGAGCACGAGGCTGAGGGGTGAAATCGATAAAATAATGGTTTTCATAGGGTTTGTCTGTTCTCAAAACTTAAATTCATATTAATGCTAATTTGGTAGCGCCTGTTCGAGTAACGCTAAGCAACCAAATTGTTATGGCTATAGATATAACACCTTATTTTTTATCGTGCAAGCGCCTTTTAAAATTAATTGAAAACCTTACACCACGCCCGGTAGCGTCGACAATGAATAATTATCCACGTGCTATCCATCCTAGTTGCGAGTGCCATATTAAACATAAATGACAACGTTGTCAATTCTAGCTAAAACTGACTGGTGAGTCAAATAGTGCCGAGGAATAATGCGTAGCAGTGATATTTTGCGAGGATTTGATTGGCGACAGTGGGTAGTGATTGGCTTTGCT
>JBLGCB010000464.1:0-5379 GCA_047617105.1 Phenylobacterium sp.
GTTCGGTCAGTAGTGGCATAGGTTTCACCAATGACCGAAGTCTTGCCAATAATGTCAGACAAACGAGGTAAATGACGAACCGGGCTGGACGTTGGTGTCCATGATCTGAATAGTGGCCTTGAACCATCATCGACCATTTCTGCCCGTGAAGAACTACGTGTGCCTAAATCAAATTCTTCCCAGCCATAAGTCAAATCATCACCGTCAGCATCGGTGGCAGAGCCGGTGAGTTTAAATGGGCTAGACCCAGGAATGGTATAGTCATTACCCGCATTGGCCACTGGGGTTTCGTTATTAAGGTTGGTATTAACAGAACAAGTGGCGGTATCGATAAAGCTGCGCATTTCATCCAGTGAATGGACATGAAAATAGGCATCACTGTGGTCCTGTAAATCTTGCTCTCCGCAAATACCGGCATAAGCCATGATGGTAGAACCACTGCCAGGTTCATAGGCATGAGAATCACCCGCGGTGGTACACGATCCGGTCTGGCCATTATAAGGGTGGTTACCACCAAACTGGTGACCAATCTCATGAGCAACGAAATCAATAACAAACGGGTCATTGGTTGGAGCAGGAGAACCAGTGACACCAGCGGCTTTGCTGCTACCACACACCACGCCTAAACCCGCCAAGCCACCGCCGGCGGTGTTAACGACATGGCCAATATCAAAATTATCGTTACCAATATTGTTGCTCATCACCGTGATGTTGGCATCAATATCATTGCTGGTATTATCAAACGGATCCGTTGATGCATCGGTGTAAACCACAGTATCGTTGTTATCTACCAATACTAAAGTCACCGATAAATCTACTTCATAGACCTCGTTGACTCGGTTCATCATGGTGACAATCGCCGCCTGACCGAGTTCTTTGGTACCGCCATGAAAAGCGGTGTACTCACCAGAAGCCGCCACGGCGATGCGATAAGTTTTTTTGGTTTCACCCAATTTTTGTGCCGATGCTGCTTTGGAGTCGCCTTGCCCGGCAAAGCTGTCAACCGATTGAATGACCTGATCGGTCAACGGCTGGCTTAATGGGTTTGCATCTTTTTTGTAGTAGCTTATATAAGTGGCGTTATTGCCCCGTTGCAGTGGATCGATATAAACACGTTGGCCGTCCACGGTAAACATACCGTGAAAACCTTGTGGTGTAATATCAAAGCGCCCGGCATTAGCAGGTTTATCGACTTGGTAACCAGTAAAAGTTCTGATTGAAGGATATTTTTGCGCCAACCCACTCTGATAAACAGGGGCATAGGTTAAACGAAATAACGCCGACGTACCATTTGGCAGTGGCAGCATCATCTCATATTGATTGATGGTTCTATCGTATAATTGACGTTCAAGATTAGCCATATTGGCTGAAACCAGTCGATGTTTACTGGCCAGTACATTGAGATTTTCAACTGCATTTAGTTCGGTCTTTTGTGCGACGTCCGTCCATAATGCTTCTGCTGCGTGGGTATTGGCGGCGTTCAATGCCATAAGTGACAATAACCCTGTTGCCAGGCTGTGCTTAACATTTGTTTTTTTCATGCTTTCCTCAGCTTTTAAAATAAATATAACCTAGGAATTGTAGGCTAAAACTGAGGAGATTGTGATACTTTTGTTTTATCGAATTGTACAGTCAGTAGGATGGGATTATACTTAATCCGCTGATGATAGGCTTTTTATTCCTTTAGGGAAACAAAATGATTATTTTTATTGCTACACTGGTGTTTTTTTATTTTTTTGCGTTCATTGATCGAACCTATGCACCAAAACCCAACGCCTTATTTTTGACAGCTTTTTGTATTTTATGCATCTTTCTCACACCAGATTCAATCTCACTGGACAACCCCTTTGCTGATGGACCACGCCTGCTGGCGGCAGTGATATTTTGCTTGCTTGGCCATGGTTATGAAATCTACTTCAGGGTAACCAACAAGGTTGAAAAAATCCTCTTTAATATGGTTCATACCTTGTTAGGTCTGACGCTGGGTTGTGTCATCGCATTTGGCACAATCTTGATGATATTTGACCATAGCAATCGTTTGACACTATTTGTGTTCAGTGCTTCTACGATTGCGTTGGTATTAGTCTTTTTGATTGAACATGGATTTCGTTATTTTGTAGGTCTCAAGAAAACACCAATTTCGCCGCCAGACTCAGCAAAATAATGCCCATCAGGCGGTCAAACAAATAACCTTTTTGCAGTAAAAAGGTTCTGACCGCAGTCATGCTTAAAATCATCGACAAAAAACTAAACCAAGCAGCAGTGGCCAACGACATATATACGCCATACACCAACTTGATTGACGCCGGGGTGTCAGCAGCAACAATCACGCTAAACAGGCTGAGAAAAAATAACGTTGCTTTGGGGTTTAAACCATTGGTTAAAAAGCCCATCCAAAAAGCACGTTTATTACTGAGTTCGCTATAACCATCTGCTGTTTTTACTTCGCTATCAGCCTGCTCGCTTTTGTCGGTAGCTTGTGCTTTAGGTGGCGCAGAACGAATGGCAGAAAAACCGATGTAACACAGGTAAGCCGCGGCGGCGTATTTGAATAAATCAAAAACCCACGGGGTTTGGGTGATTAATATGCCGATGCCTATCAAGGTATAAGTGATATGCAGCATAATCGCTGCGCCCACGCCAAGGCTGGTATATATGGCGCAACGTCGGCCATAAGTGATGGAGTGTTTTAAAACCACGGCAAAGTCTGGACCGGGGCTGGCAACCGCCACCAAATGCGCGGTGGCAATCAACAAAAACTCATACCAATACGGCTGCATGGCTGCTAGCATTAAAGCGTCGCCAAAAACTCAGGCACAATTTGTGAGGCCAAACCATAATGATGTTCGTCAAATTGGCTGTTAACGTTTGAAGGCTCAAGGTTGAGTTCAACGGTTCTAACCCCTGCCTGATGGGCAAGTGCAACAAAACCTGCGGCGGGATAAACATTGCCTGAGGTGCCCAACGAGATAAACAAGTCAGCATCAAGCAACGCGGTTTCGATGCTATCCATATGATACGGAATTTCGCCAAACCAGACGATATCCGGTCTAATGGCCTGGGCCGGGTTGCAGCATTGGCATTTATCTTTACCATCAAAATCATCGCGAGTCACCATGGATTTGCCCGATGAGACGCATTTTGCTTTCAGTAATTCGCCATGCATATGAATGACATTTTTAGATCCGGCTCGTTCATGCAGGTTGTCGATATTTTGCGTGACAATCAATAATTGATGTTTTGATGACGCTGCAAAATCAGCCAGGGCCTGATGGGCCACGTTGGGTTTAATGGCATCAGAACACAATTGCTGGCGACGTTGATTATAAAAGCGATAAACCAACTCTGGGTCTCGGACAAATGCCTCAGGCGTGGCAACATCTTCGACTTTGTGGTCTTCCCACAAACCATCTGCGGCACGAAAGGTTTTAATGCCCGACTCTGCCGATACCCCTGCGCCAGTTAATATCACTATGTTCATGTTGTGTCCTCAATACGTTTTCTCTAACGCCAAAAACTTATTATTGTCATCCAAAGTCAGACGAAAGCGGCCATGAATGCCAGCAAGCGTCACAAACGAACGAAAACGCATTGCCGGGATCTGCACGGTTCGACCAGTATCACTGGTCACCACAATAGATTGCACGGAGCCCTCATAAAGCAGCTTACACCGTGCAGTACTCATACTCATTGAAAAATTATACTCAACCATCTCTGCACTAACTCTGATTTTGGCTCTGATTTTGGCTCTAACTTTGGCTTAAACTTTGTGCTACTTTTTCAAACAGATCTTTAGATAAATCTGGCAACGCCGCTAACCGCTCTAACTGTTCACGCATCAGTTGTTGACGGGTATCATCATACTGTTTAAACGACAGCAATGGGGTCAGCAAACGAGATGCGATTTGTGGATTAATGGTATTAAGCTTAATCAACATATCCGTTAACGTGCGATAACCTTGGCCTGAAATGTTATGGAACTGATGACTGTTAAGTGCTGCAAACGAACCCAGTATCGCTCTAACCCGATTAGGGTTTTCAATGTTAAATGCACTGTGCTGGTAAAGCGTTTCGATGGTATCGAACACATCACTTTTCGACCAACTGGCGTGCAGACCAAACCATTTGTCCATCACCAGCATATCTTCACGCCACTGTTTTTCAAAGGTGGTCATATAAGTGAAAAAGTCAGGATGGTTGGCACCTTGGCACGCGGCCAAAACAGCCAAAGTATCGGTCATATTGTCCGATTGCTCAAATTGTGTCGCCAATGCGGCATTTACCGCTTCACCCGGTTGATGCGCAAGCAGTTTTAAACAGGCATTTTTTAACGCGCGATTGGCAATGGCTTGTGCGGATTGGTCATAAACCGTGGTGACATTGTCTTGATAACAAGCCATTAATTGCTCAGCCAAAGACGATGATAACGCTGATTTGATCGCCGCTAAACCCTGATGAATACCATCGACGGGCACGATACCGAAGTTACCCGCTATCGAGGCAAAAGCAGGAATGGTGAGGATTTGCGCAACTAGCGCTTTATCCAATGAAGCGGTTTTATCTAAAGACAGATTAAGCAAAGCCTTAAAGACCTCAATGGTATCATCACCCAAAGTAAATCCTTCAGGGTCACTGATAAATTCGTTAATCTTGTTAAGATACAAGGTTTGCGCCGCATCCCAACGACAAAAGTCATTCGATGCGTTGTCGATAATATGCAATAAACCACTTTGCTGATAGTCATAAGCGACTTTCACTGGTGCAGAGAAGTTCTGCAACAAAACGGGCACTGGCGCTTCTTTTACCTGCTCAAACACAAACTGGTTTTGAGTCTGGCGAATATCAAGTACAGAACCCACCGCCTGACCATCGATAACCAATGGAATGGCCTGCCCTTGGGCATCAAGTAATTCGATATCAAATGGAATGTGCAAAGCCTGTTTTTCACTCTGATCGACAGTGGCATCATTGACCTGCTCAACATTCAGGGTATAACGTTGATTGGCGCTATCATATTGAGTATTAACGTTTAACCGTGGCGTACCAGATTGGCTATACCAACGTCTGAATTGGCCCAAGTCCACACCACTGGCATCTTCCATCGCTGCGACAAAATCATCGCAAGTCACTGCTGTGCCATCATGGCGTTCAAAGTATAAGTCCATGCCTTTTCTGAAGTTTTCAACCCCCAGTAAAGAATGCATCATACGGATAACCTCTGCGCCCTTGTCATAGACAGTCACGGTGTAGAAGTTGTTCATCTCGATGACTTTTTCTGGTCTGATAGGATGCGCCATAGGCCCGGCATCCTCGGCAAACTGGTTGGTTCGCATCACTTTTACTGCTTCGATACGGTTAACCACGGGGGAACCCATATCC
>JBLGCB010000465.1:0-5363 GCA_047617105.1 Phenylobacterium sp.
GATAGATTGAACTCTCGCTTCACCGAGATATACTAACCAAAATTAATTCATTCAATCGACACCATGAACAACCAACCAAAAGTCGCCCTAGTGACGGGCAGCGCCAAACGTCTTGGCAAACAAATCATCATCACTTTGCATGAGCATGGCTACAACGTCATCATTCATTGCCATCGCTCTAAAGCGCAGGCCGACGAATTGGCGGCAACCCTGAATGACCAACGAGCCAATAGCGCTAAAGTTATCAGCGGCGATATCACCAATGAACAGTCCTTAAAAGACATCGTCACCCAAGCAATGAAGTGCTTTGATCAGCTAGATTTGCTGGTTAATAATGCATCAAGCTTTTATCCGACAAAAAATAATCCACCGGATTCTGCTGCCTGGAACGACTTAATGGGCACCAATATACAAGCCCCCTACTTTCTCAGTTGTCTATTTTTGCCATATTTATCAAAGACTCAGGGCAATATCGTCAACCTTGTTGACATCCACGCCGATAAACCGCTAAAAGACCATACTATCTACTGTATGGCCAAAGCCGGATTAAAAATGATGATAAAGTCGCTAGCTTGTGAATTTGCGCCTAGAATAAGAGTGAATGGGGTATCGCCCGGTGCCATACTATGGCCGGAACAACCCTTAAGTCACAACGAAAAAGCGTCAATCGTCAACCAGGTCGCCCTGAATAGATTAGGCAGCGCAGTTGACATAGCCGATACCGTGTTGTTTTTGGCGAATGCACCTTACATCACCGGCCAAATTATCGCCGTCGATGGTGGCAGAAGCCTGCTAGGTGCCAATATCGCTTGAATAATATTAACTATATTGTGTACTTAGATTTCGCTTCAGTACAAGGCACTTTCATACGGTAAATAGGCGCACGGAAAATAGGCGCATATAGGTCATATGTAACTGTTTGAGTACGAAAATAACGCAGTTATGATGCGAAAGATGAGTGCACTGTGTTAAGGACTCATGATGAATCAGATTCAAAACAAGACCATAGAATGTCCCCATTGCGGTCATCATTTACACACCGAATTGGATACTACTCAGGGCGACCAAGACTATTACGAAGACTGCCCGGCATGTTGCAACCCAATTCATATGAACATGCACATTGACGAGTTAAGAAAAAAGGTTCAGTTGTCTGTAGACAGCGATGACGAACAGGTTTTTTAGGCACCGATCAAACTGGGTAACAAATGGCTTCGTTCATTGCGACTACCACAGAGTCACACCGGGCTGTCGTCACACCGGGCTGTCGTCACACCGGGCTGTCGTCACACCGGGCTGTCGTCACACCGGGCTGTCGTCACACCGGGCTGTCGTCACAGAGGACGCTGAGGCAACGCAAAGGAAGAAAAAGCATTTTAGGTGGTCCGACACTTCGTTTTGTTACCCTAAATGACGGTATATGGTCTGAGCCGTTTTTTTAAATCAATAAATGCCGCCATACGCCAATACCAGCAGTTTAGCGCTTAACTTAAAGCGGCATTTATCTTTCAAACGTTTGGGTATTTTGCTGAGCCAACACCCGTTCAACCGTCTTAACAATGGTATAGGTTTGCTGATCAACTTCAATATTGAGCAAATCCCCCACTTTACGCTGACCAAGGTTAGTGACTTGCAGCGTTTCTGGGATTAAATGCAGATTAAAACCATCATCAAAAACCTCACCCACCGTTAAACTGGCCCCATCGACAGCAACAAATCCCTTAAATAAAATATACTTAAGCCATTTCGAGTCCAACACTAGCCGTATACAACAATTATCTTCACTCAAATCAATTTGTGCAATTCGGGCTGTGGTTTGAATATGCCCTGAGACAATATGACCGCCAATTTCAGTACCAAAGGTTAGTGATCGTTCAACATTAACCTGATCTCTTTGCTGAACCTTCCCCAAATTGGTCAATCTTAGGGTTTCGTCAATCACATCAAAAAATACCTGACCGACCACGTCTTTGTGATCTATTTCAAACCGGGTAACCGTTAAGCACACCCCATTAATCGCAATACTGGCACCAATATTCAAATGCTCGAGATCGGCCTCTGGTACTGATACCACAATCTTGCTTAAATTATCTCGTTTTTCAATAGACACAATAGTGCCTTTCGTCTGTACAATCCCCGTAAACATAACGCATACCACCTGTTTAACTGACCATTGGCGTGATTAAAAAGGAAAATGCAACAAGAGGCAAGCTCAAATCACATTTATTATTTCTGGTTGACCAGTATTCATCGAAAAACCGCTTGCATTGGCTGTCATAGCCAGCTAGTATTGCGGCCGCGTTGCAAGGCCCTGCAACAGCTTTTAAAAAAGCGCCCGTAGCTCAGTTGGTTAGAGCGCCGCCTTGACATGGCGGAGGTCGGTGATTCGAGTTCACTCGGGCGCACCATTACAAATGTACCTAGCTATTAAATTGTTATCCGACACAAGCGCTAACAGTTTGTTTTAATGATAGTATTGCAATTGGGATTAGTGGGAATATACTTTCAATGACTAAACGATAAATCATTGATTATAGTGGCAATTATGGAAATTTTTTCAGTTCAGGTGTTTCATTTTTCCTGTCATATCAGAATATCTGCTATGGCTATTTACGGCATCCGTACATTTGAGCGTTTCTGCCGTACTCTTAGCCGTACTCTCTACCTTACTCTGCGCTTTTTCAGCACAGCGCCTTCAGCTTTCGCCATATTTTGTCAATCACCATACTATTCGCACGATTCAAACCACTCTTTCGTCCCGGCCTTTGCCCAATTCTCCCAGAAACAATTAAGTAGCTAGTTTAATGACAGAAGATTATTACCTCATCAATAATGAAATTAAGTTTTATTTCGATATTGAGAAACAATGTATTGAGTTCAAAGATAAAACAGAATCTCTTGAACCTAAAGAAGCGCAAATCCTCAAATACATTCTTGAACACCATGAAGATGGCATCATCAAATCAGAAACCATTCTCGACAACAATTGGGAGTACTGGAACGATAAAAAAGTACTACAAAAAGTACTGTCAACCTTGCGTAAAAAGTTCAAAAGCATTGATGTCGCCGAAAATGGTTTTATTGCCGCGGGTTCAAGTTATAAAATCAATTACATTGGTAACCTGGTTAACAGCCATACCGAACAAATAAAAGAAAAAACCGCCCAACGCAACAAAGTCATGTCTTCGGTGAAAACCGCAGTAATATGGGCTTTCATCGGCGCAATCTCACTGTTTGCGATCATTAAAATCAATGAAATTCCAGGTTTTACCGTCGATAATATCATTCAGGCCACGGCCATATCCGGGGTTTCGCTGCAACCAGCCTTATCACCTGATGGCAGCGTACTGGCGTTTTCACATAAAAAGGAAGGTTCGTCGCAAATTTATTTAAAGCGAGATTCAAACCTTAATTTTCAAATGCTCACCAGCAACCATTTCGATCAGGTGCCTTCTTGGAGTCCATCAGGACGACAAATTGCTTTTCAACGTTATGAAAACGATATTTGCGAAATTCGCCTGATTCAGTTAAATGATGATTACAATAAAGTGGGTTCAGATAGCAAAATCGCCGACTGTCATGATAACAATAGTGCCTCAAGCATCGCGTGGGAAACAGAAACCAGTTTATTTTTTACTGACCCCAACAAACCCGATGGGCCTAACCATATCAAACGTTTAGATTTAACCACCAAAACAACCACGACTTATTTGTCCTATCCAGATGATGATTCTAGCTATGCGGGTTCTGGCCATTATTATCTGACCTATTACCAAGCTGACAAAGCGTTATATTCGCTCGAAAGCCCCAATTGGGTGGTAACCAATATCACCAAGGCCAATCCCAATAATACTGTCAATCATATTCATCAAGTAAATGATATCTTGCGAAGCTTTGATATCTACAACCATCAAATTATTTTTAAAGATTTAGATAATCAACTCAAATCATTTCCTTTAGACAACCCTGACGAACTCATCACGGTATATAAAAATCCTTTAAAGCCTATTTTCTATCCGACCATAAGTGCCGATAACAATAAAATTGCCATTATTTCAGGTAGTGTCTACAGAAATAGCCTCTATGCGATGTCATTAAAAACCGATGAAATCTCTGAGATTATGACTTCACTATTTAACCTCAGAGATCCACAGGCGGTAGGCAATGAAATTTTCTATGCCTCTAAAAAAACCGGTATATATCAAATCTATTCTTTTATCAACAATACCCGCACCCAATTGACCAACTACACAGAGCATAAACAAATTGTTTATTTTACGGTTTCCAGCAATAAAGCCTGGATGGCGATAAACTTTATTGACAGCACAGTGTTATACAAACGCCATAAAAATGGTCTCACGAGAGTCAAAACCTTCCCATTGATGTCTTATCCGGCATTTTCTTTAGACAATGAGCGAATACTACTGACTAATTTATTGAAAACAGATAACAACTCAGATAACACCCTAGGCAGTAACTCAAGTCATCATTGGAAAAAAGAATTGATCGAGTTTAGCCTCAGTAACTTTTTAGAGACCGGCATTACGGTTAAAAATGCCCTCTTTGGCGTGTACCACCAAACTGGCATTATTCATATTTCTGCCGATACCGGTATTAAACTGTTCACCCTTAACGGCGTACAGACCATTGTCGACTTCCCCGGACCTGATGACCCTAACTTATTTGGTGCCAACAAAGACAATATTTTTATCAGTGGCAGAACCAGCGTCCAACGCATCAACCTTAAAACCAAACAGTCAACAGAACTGCCCCAACAAGTAAATGGTGCTATCACCGTGAATGATGACTATATATTTTTTCGTTCCAAAACCTATGGCAGCATGGATATATTCAAAGGCGACCTGATTGAAAATTAGACAACAACCGAGCGCTAAGCAAACAAAAGTCAATTTTAAAAGAAAAACATCACCATTCACAAAAATATAATAAATACAGTAAGTTACAGTCTTCGTAACCACCCGTAAGCAATGGTTTCCCGTCATAACTAGGTTTTTACCAACAAACACCTATAATTACCCCCATCAAATGTCACCCGTCACAGCGGTATTGAGATGTCGTGAATTGAACAGCAATATATCAACGGTTGCCCAAGGAAATGAAGCAACCAGTAAATACAACATAATCCTTTATTTTTAGTGAGCGGAGTTAAAAAATGAATTTGAAAAAAGTGATCTTTATCGCTTTGGTTTGCAGTCCAATGGTTGTCAGTGCGAATAACAACACCCTTGGTAGCGAATACTGCGATACAGATAACAAAGGAGATGTTGTAGAAAATCTAATACAAGAATATGCGCAAGCACAGAGTGAATCAGAAGCATTAAATCTGTGGGAACTGTTAAGCT
>JBLGCB010000466.1:0-5336 GCA_047617105.1 Phenylobacterium sp.
AAACCGATACCTACACCAGGAATATAATCGGTGGCCACTTCAACTCGGGTAAAACGTTCAAAGATATTCAACTGATCGGCATCACTGATGCCCATACCAGTATCACTAAGGGCAATGGTCACTTTATCCAAGCCTGCTAAGCCTACTAAGCCCTTAGTAGTAGAAGTCTTACTCACCGTTAAAGTGATCACCTGACGACCATCTGAATATTTAAACGCATTGGTCAGCAAATTGGACAAAATTTTCTCCAACGCATCGGGTAACATATCGACAGAGAAAGTTTTACCCGTTGGGGCATCTAACAACAACTCAACATTTTTACTGTCGGCCAATGAACGATATGACTCCAACAAAAACTGACAAGTCGCCAAGACGTCTTTTGCTTGGGTTTTCATCTCTTGAACCTCTTGCAACCGGGAGATATCCAACAATTGATCCACCATGCTCAACAACCGTTGGGCATTACCTTTGGCCAGCGTCATCAAGCTGTGAATCTTATCAATCTTGTCAGTATTTAAACTCGACTCCAACGGCCCGAGGATCAGCGTTAACGGGGTTCTAAATTCATGAGAGATATTGGCAAACAAACGGTCTTTGTCTTGCAGCAAACGACTAATGGTATCGTTGCGCTGTTGCAAAGCGACGGTGCGTTGTTCAATCCGTTTTTCGAGCAACTCACTCCTTTGTTGCAACTTTCTTACCCGCATATAGTTAAACATCGCCCCGGCAAAAACCGCCAGCAACACATACATTACATAGGCAATAGTCGTGGCCCAAAATGGCGGTGTGATATTGATGTTTAAATGACGTATATTATCGCTCCAACTGCCATTAGCATTACTGGCTTTGACACTAAATACGTACTGACCTGCGGGTAACAAGGTAAAAGCGGCGAGCCGGTTGTTGGCATCGGTATCATTCCAGTGCGCCGAATTATCCCCGGCGCGCGCCATTCTGTAACGATAACGGGTGGTGCTAGGAGATTGATAATCGCTGCTGGCAAATAAAAATGAAAAACGCGATTGGTGATAGGCAATGGTAAATTCAGTGGTTTCGTTAATCGTCGCGCTCAGTGGCGAATCTGTATCGTCCAAGCCAATAGGCTGGTCAAATAAGCGAAAGTCAGATAACAGAATAGGAAAATTGGCAGCGCTTTGTTGTTCACTGGCGATTAAGCGACTCGGTGAAAAACGTACCAACCCAGTGTCATGGCCAACCATAACATCGCCCGAGGGCATCACCACCGCCATATCTTCACTCACCTTGCCCAAACGTAAACCCTGACCATGTTCCAATGCGGTGTAACTGTGGTTGTCGGGATTAAATTGAATCAACCCGCCATATGTCCCTAACCACATTAGCCCATCAGCGTCCTGCACCATGCTTCTGATAATAGAATGGCCCGCACCCAATCCCTGTAACACCAAGGTTAATTGGCCAGTTTGTAAATCCAGTTGTGCCAAGCCCAACAACTTGATACTGACCCAAACTCGCTGCTGTCGATCGGCAAAGATAGCAATAATATGGCTAAAGTCTTGCTGTTCTGACCGATTGAGCGCACTAATATTGCTGACTTCACCGCTAGATTTATCCAGCACTCTAAGCCCATGCTCATGAGAGCCGAAAACAATCTTGATACCGCCAGCGGTATTTACCGGCAAAATACTATCGACATCAAAATCATCAAGGTGATGAGTAAAATGGGGTTTTTGTTGACTAGCCCGATTGGAGGAAGAGTTGGAGGAAAGGCTAAACAAACCTGAGATATCAGCACTATTTAGCCCTTCATCATCATTAAGCCCACTAAAACCAATCCAGGATGTGCCCTGTTGATCAATGGCCAATCCGCTAATAACACCCGCTGGCAAATCACTGGCGGCACCGCTGGTCTGCCAATAACGGCTCACTTGACGGGTTTGGGTATTAAAATGATAAACGCCTTTATCGGCCACCGTTACAATCAATGAATGACTGCTATCGCGAACAATATCTTTAATATAACCAACCGCCTGTGCCGCCATCTCAAAACGTTTAGACGATGGGTTAAATTGGTAGAGGTTTTCACTGGTACCCAGCCATATTTGATCTTGATCATCCGCATACAGCGTGGTCAACTCCAGCGGGCTACCGTAAGGCACAATACTATGCTCAAACAACAAATTTACCGCCCTAGCGCGAATTAAGCCATTTTCGGTGGTGGCCGCCCATAATGTGCCGCTAGAATCCTGGAGCAAGTCATTAATAAACACACCATTGAAGGTGTCTTTACCATTCAGACCACTGTTCATATTAATCGCAGTATCGGCACCTGGCATTAATAAACTCACACCATTAAAATGGCTGCCAATCCATAATCCGCCAAAACTGTCTTCGTTAAGGGTGGTGATCAGCAGGTATTTTTTGCGGTTCGATGGGGCTATTGGAATATTAATAGAATGAAATTGTTGGGTGTCGCTCTCAAAGCGGTCTAATCCAGCCGCGGTGCCAACCAAAATGGTGCCATCACCACGTTCATAAACCACCCTGACCCAATCAGTTGCCAGACTCAACGCCTTAGCCGGGTCATGGCGAAAATGTTGATGTACCCCAGTGGTTAAATCAAAGCGATGTAACCCCTTATTGACCACGCTATACCACAACCGCTGCTGCTTATCTTCAAACAACACGCTGATATTATTGCCCGATGACCCATCAGCGAAAAACTGACTGTTAAGCCGACTGTTGGTCAAAGTCTGAGGGTCAAAACGATTAATGCCTTTGCTAGAGCCAATCCACAGTTGCTTATCAGAGGATAGGCTAATGGTGTTAAGCATGTCGCTATCGAGGGTGGTGGGATCATCTTTGATACTATTAAAACGAACAAACTGCTCGGTTTTAGGTGAGAATCGATTTAAGCCATTATCATCAGTGATCAGCCAAATGAAACCTTGTGAGTCTTGCAGCAAATCTCTGACAAAATTACTACTGATACTGTTCGCTGCTGCCTCGTCGTGGACAAAACGTTTAACGGTATAACCATCAAAACGTACCAAGCCATTATCAGTGGCCAGCCAGATAAACCCCGAACGCCCCTGAATAAGCTGGAAAATAGACCCCAACGGCTGTCCGCCAATCACTTCGATTTGCTGTACCACGGGACCCGGATCTATCAAAGGTGAGGCTGGTGAGGATGAGTGAAAAAAGACGGTGCTAAGCAATACTGTTAGCAAAGAAAAGCGCAGCCATAAACCGCTAAAAAGGGAACTGGGAGAGACGTTAGACATAGGATAAAAACTGCTACCTTTTATACAGGAGTGCCATTATGCCTTTATCCCGGCTGCATTTAAAGTCCGGGAATGTTATGCTTGCCTACTTATCGTCCAGAAGCTCACATCCCTGTGAGATTTCTGGAGGAAGCTACGTTTAAGCAAGTGAAACTACGCTTACATTTCAACAAGTTGAAATGACGGCACATCCGTGTACCGCATAGATAATGCCCTAAAACTTCGTTTTAAAACGGGCACTAGCTATTCCCCTACGCTTCTTCCTCTTCACTAATCGGCTTACCAGTAAAACTTGACGGCATACACTGGTACTGGGCTTTAAAACACTGACTGAAATACGAATGCGAAGTGAACCCCACTTCGTGCGCCACCACACTGGGTGATACCCCAGAAGATAATAATTCAGCGGCTTTTTTCAGTCGATAACTGCGAATCGACTCCACCGGACTCATGTCTAGCAACGCTTTCATTTTACGGCTTAACTGGCGACTACTGAGCGCCATTTCATCGGCAAACATCGCCAAATTAAATTTCTCATCGGTGTATTTGGCCGCTAATACTTGATTGATTTTATTCAAAAATGCCTGATGAACCTGGTTTACTGGCTCTTCTACTTGTTGTTCTTCTGCTAGGGCCTTATCCGGCGCTGGTAATGCCCCTTGTGCGGTCGAAGATTCAGCAAACTCTCGTTGATAACGTTGGCGCAACAAACCACGAATGGCCAACAGATTATCAATTCGCATCAATAATTCTGTGGTATTAAACGGCTTCTCAAGGTACTCATCGACCTTCTCGCCCCAACCTTTAAGGCGACTCTCACGATCACCATGAGCAGTGAGTAAAATGATTGGAATGTGATTGGTCATCAGGTCAGTTTTTAATGCTTTGGTGACTTCAAAACCATCCATTTTCGGCATCATCACATCTGAAATGACCAAATCTGGCAGCAGTTCACGGGCTTTTTCAACCCCCTGCTCACCATCCACCGCCACTGTGACATCGAAGGTATCGACCAGACACGAGGTGATATAGTGGCGCATATCATAATTATCCTCGATCACCAATAAACTCGGTCGGTCGGTGTCAATGACTGCAATGATTTCATCATCAGTGATTAAAATAGGTGATTCATCCGGTAACTGATCATGTTTGATTTGCTCAACCGAAGACAATACCAGCCCTTTATTCACCACCACTGGCACCTTGCTGTCACTTTCATCAACCGCCTGATTGGCAGCCAATGGCAATACTACGCTAAACGTACTGCCAACACCGGGCTCACTTTCAACCGAGATGGTACCACCATGTTGCTCAATCAATTCTCTAACCAAAGCCAGTCCAATCCCGGCACCCGGTATATATTCCAAGGTATTTTCAACCCGGGTAAAGCGGTCAAAAATATTATGTTGATTTTCTTCACTAATACCCAAACCGGTATCACTGACATCAACCTTGACCCATTGTTGATCAGCACTCAGCTTTAAGTTAATTACCTGCTCGCCATCGGAATATTTAAACGCATTGGTGAGCAAATTGGAGAGAATTTTTTCTAGCGCGTCTGGCAACATATCGACATAAACCGCGGTTGTCAGTCGATTGTCCATATTCAGCACGATGTGTTTTTCGTCGGCTAATGAGTGGTATGAATCGAGTAAGAACTGGCAAACATCCAATACATTTTTTGGCCGCGCTTCTTGGGGTTTAAAATCTTGTAGACGGGAGATATCCAGCAACTGATCAACCATCGCCAACAACCGTTGCGCATTGGTTCTGGCTAGGGTCATCAAAGAATGTAACTTATCATCCTGAATCACTTTTAAACTGGCATCTAACGGGCCGAGGATCAGCGTTAACGGGGTTCTAAACTCATGAGAAATATTGGCAAATAGCTGATCTTTGTCTGCCAATAACTTAGTGATGGTATCGGTTCGTTGTTGCAAAGCAATGGTGCGCTCCTCAATACCTTTTTCAAGTTTATGCGCGCGTTGCTCTAGCTGCCTAACCCGCATGGTATTGAGCAAAAACCCACCCAAAATCGCCGCGAGGGCATATAACACATAAGCCGTTGTGGTG
>JBLGCB010000467.1:0-5333 GCA_047617105.1 Phenylobacterium sp.
AGAATCGCCAGATTTATGGCATCAGCTGCAAAAGTTTTTGGGCTATAACCCACAGCGCACTTTATTTGTTGATGACAGCATCAATTTGCTTTATGTCGCCCAACAAGCGGGTATCGGCCATTTACTGGGGGTAAAAAACCCCGACTCTCAGTTGCCAATGAATGAGATTATTGAGTTTGAAGGGGTCAGTGATTTCTCTACTTTCGTTGGAGAGATTACATAAATAAAAGAAGTAACTGTTTGAGTACGGAAATAACGCCGTTATGGTGCGAAAGATGAGTGCGCTGAATAGTTACTAAAAGGCAACTATAATTGACGAAATATACAACTGATTTCTTTATCTGGCTTCCACAGATACAAAAATCCACTCGACAATATCACTTCGACTTTTTCGTCCTGTTTTTCAATCAATAGATAGCGATCGTGATTGCTTTTATGCGAATAGCTGCTGCCTGAATAGGTCTTCAGTGTCCAATTTGGCTCTATCGCTTCAATGTCTGCCTGACGATTTGATTTACCATAACCTTTACCAACAAATTCAATTGATAAGGCTTTTCTGGGCAAAATATGAGTAAATAAACTTTTGGTTGAAATAACGTCACTCCAGTTGGCAAAAAAATATTGATCACAAATCACTACTTTATCCGCGCCAGCACACAACGCTTTTAAATGATTTAATAATGATGTTCTGGATTGCGCTGGAACGCAGGTTTTGGTGTAATTTAATTCAACATTTGATTGGCTGATATTAAGATAGGGGAAAATAGTTTTTGCTTTGTCATTGGTTAATATCAACTGATAAACAGAGGACGCTGCCAATTGCTCTTCTGTTTTATCTGGTGCGCCACTGGCCAGCAATTGTGCTTTCATTGCCGCAGACTGTTTGGCACCATCAGGTAAATCTTTTTCGCAGCGTAAATATTGACAACCTGCCATCACAAACGGCATCTTCAAATGAGAAAATAGCTTATCCACTAAACTCAAATGCTGGCTTTGCCCGTGCTTAAAGCGAAAATATTCAATAAACAGTGGATCATCTACAGCGACTTTTGCTACGTCCTCTAAGCGGTTCACTCTTAACCACCCATCGCCATTAGTTCTGTTAAAGTGCCATCAAAAAAACCAGTAGGAAAAGCCATCCGCTCCCCACCCTGATCAACATATTGGCCATTATCACTTAAACGCAGCTGCTCAAATGGTTCACGTAATGCGTTTTTATAGTGAATCACTACCTCATCTGCATCAAAGTCCCGCTCATAAACCTGATAACGCACCTTATTAATCAAGTGCTCACAATGGGTCTCAACAATTAACTGAATACCTTGGCTGGCGATAAAAGCCAAAAAAGCCCCAAGTAACGCCTGAGCTTTAGGGTGAAGGTGAATTTCAGGGTTCTCTAACAAAATCAAATCGTCTTTTTTGGCCATCAAACACAAGATAACCACTTTGGCGACATAACTTAACCCCGCACCAACATTCAGCGGGCTAACATCCTCTAAACCATCGGTGTTTAAAGTGACTTTAATGTCATTACTTAATTTTTCGGTTTTTAACTCGGTCTTAGTATCGGTGATATAACTCAGCCACCGAGATACCTGATAACCAAACGAATTGGATTCTTTAAAATGCACTAGGTAACTTGGCACAGGTTCTCTTTTAAGGCGTTCAAAGGAGCTTAAGAGATATTCTCCTTCCATGCCGACTTTGATATCTGAAACTGGGGTAACATCCTTCGGACCCGTGCGGCTGGCGCTAAGATAAAATAACTCAGCGTCATCACCGGGTTCTGCTGGTTCATAGAGTAAAGTCGTCAGTGGTTTGGACATTTCATCCTCACCATTGCTAATACGCTGATCCAAATCAGCGGTAGGTTTCATGAGTGAAGTGAATCTATATGCCCCTTGTTTTTCTTGCACCACCAAACCGAGTAATTCGATATCTTTATGTTCAGGCGTCGGTAAGCGAATATCAATGGATTGGGTATTGGTGAACTTATTACGGATATGACGAGCGTCAGAATAAGGCGCAGTAATTTTGGCCAAAGAATATTGATTGGCGGGCATGGCATGTTTGGCTAACAGTAAAAACGCCTGAATCACTGAGGATTTGCCCGTTGAGTTTCGCCCGGTCAGTAATGTCAGGGGTTTTAATACCAGTGTCTCGTCTTCAATACACTTAAAACCTTTGATAGTGATTTCGTTAAGCATCCTCTAACCCAATTCTAATTTCGTCAGCCATATAAAAGCGCATGTTAACATAACTCGTACTGTCCAAAATACCAGAGAATAACCCTTGATCATCAATATCCGCTTTTCTGGACTCTATTTCTTGTTGAATACGATCTTTATTGATCTTAGCATAATCATGGCCGTTAAAAGCAAACACCAACATTTCAAATAACCCCATATTCACCGGACGACGATGACCACCGCCTTTAGGTTGAAAACGAAATGCCTCGGGACCTAACAGCATATAAGTATTATAAAGCCCCCACTCACACACGCCAGCCAATTCTTCAATCAGTTTATCGCTGGCATTGGCATTAATAAACTTCATCACATAAGCCAAAAAATCATCAATATCAGATTGATACTGATAACCATCCAGTTGATCGGTTCTATACAAATAAAAACCAATAAAGCGCAATACCAGATACTGATCTCGCATCCGCTCTGACTTTACCCCACCACCAGTAGCATTCCTAAAATGATGGCTTTGCGTCAGTCTCGTTAATAAAGCAGTGGCTTTACCATAATATAAGGCATGACGCATTTCTTGTTTATTTAAACGGGTACCACCTCGATTAACGCGATCAAAAATGTTGAATTTGACATGCTCTGGCGTCGGTGGTTGGATGACATAGGTATTTAATTGATAATCTTCTATCTTGGCCTGCAAAAATGCTTCAATATCAGCAAACCTTTTGCCATTTAACTCAGTTAACATTTTCAAGTTAACCAATTTCAAATCATTGTTGATAAAATCTTTAAGTGCACTAATTCGCTGCTTACCATCAACCACTTGGCGGATGCCATGCTCATCTTCAAACAAATAAATCAAAGGAATGGGTATACCCAATAAAACAGACTCCACCAACTCAGCACGAGCACTACTATTCCAGACATCGTGACGCTGAAAATCTGGTGACAGGATAATTCTCTGTTGTGCTTCTTTACGCAAAAGCTCAAAAACACTGTATTGGTCTTTAGCAATGCGAATGATGGTGTCTGTGTTCATCGAATGGACATTTGACTGGGGATCTAACGCGTCAGGCCCCTCAAATTCAATTTCTAAGTGCGCTTTTTGGTCTACTTTTTCGTTTACTTTTTCGTTTTTAATGGGATGACTCGTATTCAATGTTACACCAATGGTCATTAACAAGACTGCTGTGAAGCTGGCAGCTTACATAAATTCGGTGGATTTTTCATTCTTTTGTTCATGACAATTCATCAAACCACCGCTTCGTTCTGAATCTTCTCTAACTCGCCGATAAACTCACCCATGGCGTGCTCTAACGAATTAACGTATTCATCACAGGCATGGCTTTGTTCTTTGGCCGATTTCTCTATCAACGCACATAATTCTGCCACGGTGACGCCGCCAAGGTTGGCAGAGCTAGATTTAAGCTTGTGACTGTGCGTACGCAATTCTTCCCATTGCTGTGCGCTAGTGGCCTGTTTGATCACCGTTAGGGTCGCTCTACCTTCGTCTAAATAGCGCTTGATGATATTGCCGAGGATGTTTTTACCACTGAGTTCATTGAGGGTGCGAATATTGTCGATTTTTTTCATGTCGAGCACCAAATCAGACTTCACCGCAGGTTTATCTGCGGCCATCGCCACTTCTTTGGCCGACGGCTTTAACGCCGCTTTACGACTGGCTTCGAGGGTTTCTTTACTGAGGTTGTTTTCAATCGCGGTGATCAATTCCTGAATTTCATAAGGTTTAGTCAGGTGGTCATTCATTTTATACGACAGGCATTTCTCTTTGTCCTCAGCCCTAGCATGAGCGGTTAACGCCACTATCGGTGTTTCTTTTGCTCCAGTTTGTTTTTCGATGTCTCTTATCGCCAGTGATGCCTGATAACCGTCCATCTCCGGCATCTGACAATCCATAAATATCAGGTCGTAATGGTTTTCTCTGAATTTATCTCTGGCCATTAGTCCATTTTCAACAATGTCGTAATGACAACCAATATAATCAAAAATCACCCGAGCATAATCTTGATTGGTCAGGTTATCTTCTGCTAATAATATCGACACATCATGGAATTTGGTCAGCGCTTGTTTCGCTTTGTTACTATCGCGCTTATTGTTGTAGGTCAGCAATTCGCGTCGCTGAATTTTGCCCAATACGCTAAATAAATCTTCGGTCAATATGGGTTTGTACATCGCGAAGGTCTCTTTGCCCACCCACTTCTCAGGTGTATCCACCAGCGGCACCAACACCGCTTGCGCCAATTCGGCGTTGCTATTGGCACCCTTTTGGATAAAACGTTCTAACTCACCATACTCAATATCCTGCACCGCAGTATCAACAAACACCGCATCATAATGACCAGTCCCTCTACCACCGTTGCTTCTGGTTTCGCTAAGACGGCCCAGAAAGGACGAAGCCAAATCAAAGTATTCGCATTTAACGCCCCAATAACGACAATAACGGCTAAAGTTATCCGGTAAACGCTGATCAGGGCTGACCAGCGCCACATTGAGGCCCTTAAAGCAATCGGTTTGCTGATACGGTTCTTGCTCATGCTCCAAACTCAGTGGTAAGGTGATCTTCACCATAAATTCACTACCCACCCCTTTTTCGCTGTTAAGCAGAATTTCTCCATCCATTAAACCAACAATCTGTTTCGAAATGGTTAGCCCCAGTCCGGTACCACCAAAATGACGGGTGGTGGATGAATCTTCCTGTTGAAAAGAGTTAAAAATCAACGCTTGTTTTTCACTATCAATGCCAATGCCGGTATCTTCGATAATCAGGGTCAGGTCAGCATTCTTTTGACTGTCATCCATTTCAACAATCCAACGCAATTCAACATGACCATGGTGGGTAAATTTAATCGCATTACTCAATAAATTGAGTATCACCTGGTTTAAACGAATGTAATCCACCATAAAGTATTCGACGGGCAAAATAGGCAGGTTGGCGCTGATTTCCAAGCCCTTTTTACGTGAATTTTCAGAAATCAGTTTTAACAGTGATTCAAAATCCCGCCGTAAATTGACCGGAGACGGACTAAACACCAGTTTACCCGCTTCAATCTTAGAAAAATCAAGGATGTCGTTAATGATACCAACCAGGTTTTTGCCAGAATTACGAATGCTATT
>JBLGCB010000468.1:0-5328 GCA_047617105.1 Phenylobacterium sp.
CAGCTGACTGTATTTTCTCATAAGCTCTCTCATCTTTGGTCGGACAGGAAAGCCGGGATGATACATCAGCTGGCCGTTCTTTGTCCTGGAAAAAATGAATTGCACTTATTAGTTGAATGCAGGTTTCATAAAGATATACTGCCACCAACGAGTCAATATCCCAGCCTCATAAGCATGTTGTGAGATATTAAGAATAGCTTCATTTATAGCAATACCAAGCTTGTTAGGAATTATACCATACTCTTTTTCTAATGCCCCTAACGTCAAATCTAAATGCTTATCTGGTTCATAACCACTCTGAAAGTGGTTGTTTATTTGCCAATTCTTGTCTAACTTCCTGTCAGTGCCCATCTTAATAGTAGCCCAAAGACCACTAGCTTTAATCAGTCTCCTCACCTCACGATCTTTGGGCAAGACAATTTTCACAATATCATTCAAACCAGTGCTCATTTGTGCGTCGGTAATATAAGCAAATAACAATAATGCAGGCTCTGCTTTCAATTGCTTAACAGATGCCATATCGACCAGCATTTTTTCTTTGGCCTGTGCATAAATATCAATTTCTTTTAACGCAAGTGAAAAATCTTTATAGTGCTGGCCAATAGTAATGCGACAATGCTCTGGTAGGATAACCATCTTTCGGTTTTCAAGCTTTGATTTACTCATTCTCGATAAGCCTGAAACTTGGGCAAGTCATCCGCCAAATCAAGCCAAGGGGCTTTGGACTCTAGGTAGATATGGGCATCGGGATTAAGATCAGCACCTGTGTCTAAGGTACTGTCTAACGTCGATATCGCCAACTCAATGGTGCCTTCAGCTCGATTATATTTTGAACTAAACAACATGCTTGAACCGCAATTGCTGCAAAATTGCCTGATGGTATCGTTATCAGCCTGATAACTTTTGAGTTTATCTTCACCACATATCCAGCGCAGCTGAGTTAGCTCAACCTCGCCAAAGGTAGAAAAAGCCGCACCATGGAATTTCTGGCACATATGACAATGGCAATGGCCCAAATGCGGTTTGAATGCTGCCACTTCGTAACGAATTTGGCCGCATAAGCAGCTGCCTGCGTAATTTGCTTTCATCTTATTTGCTCTTGGTTTGGGGGTGAACAATGTTCACCCCCTATGTCACCTTACTGGCCTACAAACGCTCAGCAACCCAGTCATTGACACTATCAAGTGCGCCAGGCACTGCTGCGGCATCAGAACCACCTGCTTGAGCCATATCAGGACGACCACCGCCTTTACCGCCAACCTGCTCAGCCACCATCTTAACCAAATCACCAGCTTTGACTTTGCCGACCAAATCTTTGGTCACACCAGCAATCAAACTGACTTTATCGCCGTTTACTGCCGCCAGCATGATGATCACTGAACCGAGTTTGTTCTTCAAATCGTCAACCATGGTACGCAATGATTTCGGATCGACCTCGCCCAGGTTTGCCACCAACAACTTAACGCCATTGATTTCAACCACACTTGACGCGATATCATCACCAGCAGCACTGGCCAGCTTGGCTTTTAACTGAGCAATTTCTTTTTCTAACCCTTTGCTGCGATCGGCCATTTGCTGCACTTTATCGCCAATAGAGGTCACATCACCTTTAACCAACGCGGCCACTTGTTCAACCTGACCCATAATGTTGTTGAGATAGTTCATCGCGCCCGAACCCGTCACCGCTTCGATACGTCTTACGCCTGCGGCAATGCCACCCTCTGAAAGGATTTTGAATAAACCGATATCACCGGTGCGGTCAACGTGCACACCACCACATAATTCCACCGAGAAATCCCCCATGGTCACCACCCGTACTTCATCTTCGTACTTTTCACCAAACAACGCCATTGCGCCTTTTTCTTTGGCTTGGTCAATTTGCATTAACGCGGTTTCACGTTGAGCATTGTTGCGAACTTGCTCATTCACCATGGCTTCCACTTCACGCAGTTGCGCGCCAGTCACGCCTTCAAAATGTGAAAAGTCAAAACGCAAACGTTCAGGGCCACACAAAGAGCCTTTTTGCGATACGTGCTCGCCCAATACGCTGCGCAAAGCAGAGTGCAATAAGTGGGTCGCAGAGTGGTTTTTGGTCACGGCCAGACGATAATCGGTGTTGATTTCGGCGCTGACTTTGGCATTGATAGCAATCGCGGTTTTGGCGATACCATGGTGGGCAATGGCATTACCCAGCTTAACGGTATTGGTGACTTCAAACCCTCCATCACCGACTTTAATACTGCCAACATCACCGACTTGACCGCCTGATTCGGCATAAAACGGGGTGTGTTCCAGCACCACAATACCTTTATCACCATTGGCCAGCGCAGACACTGATTCTCCGCCTTTAAACAGTTCAATCACGGTGGCATTAAACGCACTGCGGGTATAACCATCGAAGGTGGTAAAATGGGTCGATACCAATTGTTCATTGTAATCAGCACCAAAAGAACCGGCTTTTTGCGCTCGCTCCCGCTGCTCTTTCATCGCTTTTTCAAAACCGTCAATATCGACAGTAAAACCTCGGTCGCGGGCGACATCGGCAGTCAAATCCACCGGGAAACCATAGGTATCGTAAAGTTTAAAAGCAAAATCGCCAGGAATGACTTTATCTTTAAGATCATTCAAACCTTCATCAAGAATGGCCAAACCACGGTCGAGGGTTTTAGCAAACTGCTCTTCTTCAATGCGTAAGACTTTTTCAATAATCGCCTGTTGCTTGCCCAGCTCAGGATAAGCTTCACCCATCTGTTCAACCAAAGTAGCGACCACTTTGTAGAAGAAGCTGTCTTTGGCACCCAACTGGTTACCGTGGCGCACAGCACGACGGATAATACGACGCAGCACATAACCACGCCCTTCGTTAGATGGCATCACGCCATCGGTGATAAGGAAGCTACATGAACGAATATGGTCGGCGATGACTCGCAACGATTTATTCTCAAGATCGGTTGCGCCCGTCGCTTGCGCCGCACTTTTAATCAATGCGACAAAGATATCGATTTCGTAGTTACTGTGCACGTTTTGCAAAATCGCCGCAATACGTTCCAGACCCATACCGGTATCTACCGAAGGTTTAGGTAACGGTTCCATGGTGCCATCGGCATGACGGTTATATTGCATAAACACCAAGTTCCAGATTTCAATATAGCGATCACCATCTTCTTCAGGTGTGCCCGGAGGACCACCCCAGATATGTTCGCCATGGTCATAGAAAATTTCTGTACAAGGACCACAAGGACCAGTATCGCCCATTGACCAAAAGTTATCTTTGGCACCAATATAAGACAAACGCGCTTTATCGACGCCGATTTTATTGAGCCAAATATCAGCCGCTTCTTGGTCTTCTTCAAATACTGTGACCCACAACTTTTCTTTCGGTAGTTTTAAGACTTCGGTGAGGTAACGCCAGCCAAATTGAATCGCTTCTTCTTTAAAATAATCGCCAAAACTGAAATTGCCCAGCATTTCGAAAAAGGTGTGATGACGAGCGGTATAACCGACGTTTTCAAGGTCATTATGTTTACCACCGGCACGGACGCAGCGTTGTGATGAGGTTGCACGGGTATAAGCGCGTTTCTCTGCCCCTAAGAAGACATCTTTAAACGGCACCATGCCGGCATTGGTGAATAATAATGTCGGATCATTGCCCGGCACTAATGAACTGCTGGCAACCACCTGATGCTGGTTACCGGCAAAAAAATCTAAAAATGATTGTCTTAATTTAGCCGTAGTCTGGAACATTGTTTGTTTCCGTTAATTTGTTTTATTAATTATTTAAATTTGTTGCTAAAAATTCAGAATTAAATAACATCCGGTTATACCCAAGAAGGGATCCAACCATAACATATGCCCGCAAGCAAGGCCTGCCTATGGCTGCAAGGTCACGCGTGGGCACAAAAAGCGTGACCACCCTACGCCACTCCATAGCAAGTGTCGGATGTTATCAAATTTTCATTCCTAAGCTAATCTTGTTCATCAGGGTCTGCCATTGCATATAGGGTCTGATCCATATTAAAACCCCGGTATTGCATAAAGCGCATTCTTTTCGCTTTCTCTTTGGCGTCAGCAATGGGTTTGTCACCATACTTCCTTTCATACGTCGCCAGCGCCTGTTCAAACCAATCTACCTCAGCTTCATCTAACGCCTGATGTAAACAGTCTTTATCCAGTCGCTTCTGCTGACCGTCGGCTCTGATGCGGATTTTACCTTGGCCCTTGGTAATTCGGCTGCGAACAAAATATTCACAATAACGTTGCTCGCTAAGCCAGTCACACTCGGTAAATTCGCTGACAATACGTTCTATATCTTCTTCGCTGGCTTCTTTGTCTTTAAGCTTTTGGCGAAATTTGGCCAGATGATATTCCTGACGCCCTAACCACGCCAATGCCGTGGCACGTAATTTATTAAATTCATCACTCATAGCGCTACCATCCTTAATAAACGTTCAAACTTTTAAACAATAAAGGTGACATCGTCTTTACGATTATCTTGGCCGTCAACCTGTTCAAAATCCGCAGGCAAATCATCGCCAAAGACATCATCAAAAGACAAATAAAAGGCAATGCTTAACCAAGGTAGTACGATAAATAAACCCAGCAATAACGTCGGCATGGTCATTAAACACAGACCGAGTGCCATTAACGCAAATACCGCCAATGGCGCAATATTTCGCCAACAGGCGGTAAAACTGAGTTTAAGAATGCGGAGTAGATTTTGTTCATGAAAAAAATAAACGATTGGCACAGTGAAGAAAAAGAACATGAGATATATCAAACTGATAATGGCGTATAAAAAAGCGGGTCCGGCGTCAAGCGCTTGACCTTCCTTTAATGCCTCAACATTATCAGCCCCTAGGGCAGAGACGGTCAGGGTCACCAGCAAACTGATAGAGGCCAGTTGAAACATGACTCGCCGAATACGCAGGTCTTTAAAGGCGATAAAAACATCTGTGAACTTGCTGTCGACGCCATTTTTGGCCTGAAACGCCATATGATAATATCCAGCCATTAAAAATGGATGAGCGAACGCATACAAAATAATCGTCACAACACTGGCCTGGCCAAGCAGTTGCGCCCCAATACCCAGCCCAACAATGAAAACCATGGTTTGCATCCACAGCCCCGACTGTTGTTTAAACAGTCCCCAACCCTTGGTGATCCAATAGACCCCCCGTTGCGCTTCTACCTTATTTACCTTAATTGTCATTGCACCTTGTCTTCGATTGTTTTGAAGTAAAAACCCAGCGCGTATGATATATAAAATTGAGGCAGATTCATATCAGCTAGGGGTAAGAAAATCGTGGTCTAACGATTCATATTTCGTTG
>JBLGCB010000469.1:0-5320 GCA_047617105.1 Phenylobacterium sp.
GGTCAGGTCACATTCATCGTTGAACAGCTCCAAGAGCGAGATGAATCGGTGTTAATACGTTTTTCAGTCAGCGATACCGGTATTGGTATCGCCAACGACAGCATTGACGATATTTTTATTCCATACCAGCAAATTGACAATCAAATCACCCGTTCTGAAGGCTCGGGTTTAGGCTTAACCATCAGCAAAAACTTGATTGAATTGATGGGTGAGACACTCAAGGTACAAAGTGAGCTAGGGGTCGGCAGTCGCTTCTGGTTTGACTTAACCCTGCCTATCAGCCATCAAACGCCACCATTAGCAGATGAACATGCGCTGGGCCAAACGATCAGCGGTTATCAAGGACCGCGAAGAACCATATTATCGATTGATGATAACCACTTTAACCGCGATGTGATACGCCAGCATTTAACCCACTACGGCTTTGATGTTGATGAAGCGCCATGTGGTGAAGAGGGCCTGACGATGCTGGCACAAAACCAGCCCGATCTGATATTGCTGGATATTTTAATGCCGGATATGGATGGTTTTGCCGTGGTCAAACAAATTCGCCGCCACCCTGATTATCAGCAGCTACCAGTTATTGCCTTAACCGCGGCGACCCACTTTGATGTTGAAGCAAAAGCACTGGCCAGCGGGTTTAATGCCATCCTAATCAAACCGGTCGACGAAGACACCTTGCTGGGTGCATTGCAGAGCGCCCTTAATTTGCAATGGACGGTTGCAGCCCCCGCTGAAGACCCAGAGCCTGCCTCGGTTGAACCGATGGTATTGCCCGATGAAACCTTGCTACGCACCCTCAAAGAACACGCCGAAACCCACAATATTCTGGCGATTAGAGCGGTGATCAAAACCCTAGAACAGGATGGTGGTTATGGCCAGTTTACCGGGTTGATTGAGCCGTTGGCGCGTCGGTATCAGTTTGCTAAAATTATTGAGGTGTTGGAGGGGTTTTTGTAGGTTAATCATGATTAGCTTCGCCACTTGATCACCCAACCCTTTTTCTTTATATTTCACAGCATCCAGTGAGCTTTAAGTTAAACAAACGTTTATGAAAATCACCACCAAACTCCCCTGTGCTTGCTCTGAACAAGAGCTGACACTGTTTGAAGACTATATTCTAAGAGGCAACCAAACTGAACCCAACGGTTTATCCGCTAAAATCCGTCAAGCTGAAAAGTTATTTTTCATTCATATCGATGAAAAATGTGTTGCGGTAGGGGCGATAAGAAGTGCTGATTCTATATCGTCAAAGAAGTAAGAGGCCACTATTTGCTCGGTTTGTATGGCAAAAAGTACCCCTTTACCCAGTTGTAAACGACTACAACGCCAAAATATAATTATAAGCCGCTTTACGTACCGTGGTACTGACACCAGCTTGCTTGACCAGCTGCTGTAATAGCACTAAGTTATCCTGATCCGACGCTAGCGAGTTGCCCAATACATGCACATAGGCCAATTGTTCATTGGCATTATTGGTATTCAACAGTTGCGCTTTGGTCCAATCAAGTTGCGTTTGCGAGCCAGCCAATTTGCTGAATACTTTTAACGCATGGCCCCTAACCGCAGCTGCTGTTTCACCTTCATAGGCCGCGACAAAAGCGTCAAATGCCGCATCCCCTGGCATATTGCGTAAACTGCTATAAGCCTCTTGCTGCAACAACGTATCTGTGCCAGTTAAATAAGGCTGCAAATAAGGCAACAAATCCTCACTGCCGTTATTACCAATAGCCGCCAATACCGTCGCTTTAGACTGACCGTCTGGGGCCAAATCCAATTGAATGACCAAGGTTTCGCGGATCTTTTGCTTTACCCCATCATTGAGCTTGTCTTTGGCACCCATTGCGCCCAACGCATACAAAGACATCGCCGCCACTTCCTGATCAAAGTCATTATTGATTGGCCCAGTATTAACCACATGCTCGATTAATGAATCGACCAAAACTGGCTCCGGGTATTCAAAATCATGTAAATATGACAATGCCCGAATGCGCGTAACAGCTTGATATTGTTCGCCAGATGCCGCGGCAAACATCGCTTTTTGGGCATCAACATGGCCTGCCTGAGCCACCGCATACCACAACACCAAATGCGCTTGCTCGTCCAGAGTTTGATTGACATCGCCATCCAATAACGCAATCAATTGCCCGCTGGCCTGTTTGTTTTTTCTTAAGTAATTGACCAAAAAGGCACTCGCTAAGCTCACATCCTGTTGTGATGAACTGGTTTGCAAGCTAAAGAACTGATCAATCACACCAGCCAAATCAAGGCCCGCGGCCATATCATCCAAAGCAGGCAAAGTTTTGCTGAAACGGGCTCGCAATACTGCTTCGGTATCCAGTTGTTGACGAAAAGCGGCAAAGGTCAGGGCAAAATCAGCAGGCACATCACTGACGATTTTTTCAATGCTTAACTCGCTCGACATACGACTCCAGATGGTACCGTCAGTATCCATATGAATGCTTTCTTGTTTGTTCAGTGCGGTGATCCAATCACTGAGTTGGTTAAAACCATACAATGCCTGAGACTGGTCAACCATCACTTGGGTATTGATAATCTCTGGCCCAATCGCGGAATTGGCAATTTCATTGCTCAAATATTCGAGGTTTTGCTTGTGCAATTGCAGCGATGCCTTGTCGGCATCGGTAAAGTGATACGAGGCAACAAACTGCCCGGTGGCATCGGTTTCTTCGGTAGTCCAGCTGGCGGCTTTTTGCTCAGGCAAGTTGACTTGAAAATTCAGCATCAATTGTTTTATAAAACCAATGCTTTCATCCGCCAGTCCCTTGCTATAAGCAAAGTGATCTAATTGGCCCAAAGAATTGATTTCAAATGAAAAAGGTCGTTTTATTTCGTCAATAAATCGGTTGTCGCTTTGATTCACTTGATAATCAAGCTCTGCAATTTGCGCGGCAACATTCCAACGATTAGGTGATAATTCGAAAAACTTAAGATACAACAAACCATGTGACGCCATTTCAACGTCAACCATTGATGTTGAATGTGACTGCTGGGCGGTCATCGCCACCAAAAAACTAAAATCCACTGAACCATGGGCGGTGTTATTAAACTGATAAACCGCACCGCTTTGATGGTCAAAGCTAAAGGCCAATGTGCCTTCAGGCACGCTATAGGCAACTTGACTGGTTGTGGTCATGCCGCCAGCGGGCTGACTGTTAAAACCTTCATTAAGGCAATAAACGCCGGTCAACAGCAAAACGCTAATCAAACCTATACTTACTAATCGATTCATCTGACTGATGCTCCAAATCTTCTCGGTGAAATACAGCAGGCAAATGCCTGCTGTTTATGACTTAATCTTTATTAATTCCAAACATATGTCTTGTTGACTAAGTTATAATTTCGGCTATAACCATCCCAGTTAATCAGCGTCTTGTCACCAAGTCGACTCCATTTAAAACCACATGGGTAAGGAATGCCCCATTTCTTACAGGTTTTCACTGAACGACCATCAGCGTAGATATACACTTTGCCGTCAAGGGTATCTAACGAAAGCGGTGCATTCATCGCAAATTTGGCAGTGCCTTGTGAAGGCGTCACTTGGAAACTTGGCACCAATTCCTGCTTCACATCAATCACGTTTAAGTTAGCACCGGCACCAGCACGGAAAACCAAAGCATCAACACCAGCCTCAGCAAAACCATTTAAAGAACCATTCACATTGGCGGTCAATACCACGTTATTTTGTGGTTTTAACAACAAACGACCACCAAGACCAACCGTCCCCTTAGCACCTGCATTCACATTCACTGGCACCGGGCCAATGGTAAATGTTTTTGAACGCGAGTATTGCTTGTACTTTGAATGACTGTTCTGCCACATCACCACATCACCATTGGCATTGGTCGGGAATGCATAGTTACCCTGCCAAATTCGGCTACCAGCGACATCAACATTGTATTTGAAATAGCTGCCAGAGATATTATCGGCATTAAAATCTAATCCAGCATTGGCTTGCAAAATAGTTTGTTTGTTGCCAAACACATAAACGCTAACGTTATTTGGCGAGTCGAAGTTGACAGCATAGGGGATACGGTTCGCCGTTTCCTGATAGGTCATTTTGGCACCTACGCTATAACCACCAGCGAAGTAACTGCTGTTACCGTAGCTGGCTGATTTACCGACGTTAAACCAAGTCTTGCTATAACCAGCAGCACTAGATTCAGTCGCTTCACGTTTATTCGTGTCAACATCAGCTTCCAAGACACTAAACCGGTCTGCCGTCACTTTTTTGCTGTTGGGCAAAAAAACCACTGACATTGCAGTGTGGTTATCACTTGATACTTTTTCGGCCATGTTTTTGCCATCAACATGGGCAATAACTTGGGCCATAGTATCTTGGTCAACGTCTTTAAGCGCTTCATAAGCCGCTTCGCTTAAGAATAACTCATAGGTTTTGCCCACTTTGCCAGTAACCGCCAAATCTTTACCAAAGGTAACGACTTGATTGGCTTTGGCAACCAGTGCGTCAGACTGCTGACCCTTTGCTTGGTTGTTTTTAGCCACTGATAACACTTTGTCCTGGTCTGAATACCACAAAGGAAAAGCACCGATGCCCGGCAAAACCAACTCAAAAGTTAGTTCGACAGCCGTATTGGCTTGGCGGCTATTAGACTGAACTTCTAGGTTTAAACTAAACGCTGGTTGGTTTAAATCAACCAAGCCATCACTGTTCAGTTGGCCCAATTCAAACGTGTGACCACCCGTGCCTGTCAGGCTGGCGTGTGAAATACTGAGGTTAGCAGGTGCCGTTGTTGATGGTTCAAAAGCAGCACTTGAGAATGAAAATACACATGCTGAGGCCAGCATAGCGGTTGAGATGGCAGACAAGCGGCGTTTAACACTTGATGCGTTTGAACCATATTTTGTCATGATATTCCTGGCAATAAAGTAAAACTTGATTATAAATAATAAATTGAACTCAAATGTATTCATTCGATTCAATTTTCCAAACCAGTTCCTTACTCGCTGTGTCCTAACTATTTAAAGTTTGCAGTTAAATAACTTCAAATAGCTTCCATTTATTGCCGTTTCCATCACTTTCGGGCGGTACAATATCAACCCATGCAATTGCTGTCTATACCCGAAATGTAGCGTTTTGTAGCGAAATATAGCGACAAACTTTTCATGCTCTTGACATAAACCTGCTTGACTTTAAGAATTACGAGTGTAATCTATGCGTAAGATTACACTCGTAATTCATTTGTAGGGTAAGTCAATGACAGAGATTAGCAAAGCAGAATTTGAAGTACTAGACGCATTATGGTCTCAGTATCCGGCGACAGCAAACGAGCTGATC
>JBLGCB010000470.1:0-5317 GCA_047617105.1 Phenylobacterium sp.
TTATTCGAAACGGCTCTGGCCGACGACTCGATAGTACTGGTTGATGCGACAACTTTGTCTATCAAAGAGGGCAATCAACAGGCATACCAGCATCTTGGTTACAGCCGGCAACAATTTTTGCAATTAAAGCTCACCGATATCCAGACTTCTCAGTCTGCCAATGACCTTGTTGCCAATTTGGTTGATGTGCAATCCAGCCAGCAATATGCTGAGTTTGACAGCCAACATCGGTCTAAAAACGGTGACATTCATCATGTACAAGTTAAAGCCAGAAACATTGATGTTTCAGAAAAACGCTTGGTATTGTGTACATGGCGAGATATCCAACCTATGATTAACGCAGACAAACAATAACGCAGAACTAAGTCATGACTAACAATAAATCGGCCTCGTCTGACCTGAAAGCACTTCGTGAGAATGCACAAAAGCGGCTTGGCACTAGACTCAGTCATGATGTTGAGGGCATGTCTATCGATGATATTAACGCATTGCTCCACGATTTACAGACCCATCAAATTGAACTCGAAATGCAGAACGAGTCGCTGCGTCAAACCCAACATGAACTCACCGAATCTCGCAATCAATTCACTGAACTCTATGACTGCGCCCCTGTCGGCTACTTAATCACCAGCAGCAAGGGCTTGATTGTTCAGGCCAATTTGACTTTCTGTAAAATGCTGGGGGTTGCTCGGGCCGGCGTGCTCAACCAAAGACTCTCTAAGTTTATTCTCGCAGACGACCAAGATGTGTATTACAAGCATCGGGGGGCATTGCAACAACCCGGCAACCGACAACAGTGTGAATTACGTTTAGAAAATCCCCCTAGCACGGCTATTTGGGTCAGCCTAGACAGCGTGGTGGTACAAAGCCCTGACGCTGATGTTGGCATGGTTCGTTCAGTGTTAAGCGATATAACCCAACGCAAACAGCTTGAAATACAACTGCGCCAATCACAAAAAATGGATGCACTGGGCACCCTTGCTGGCGGCATCGCACACGATTTCAACAATATACTGGCGATTATTCTCGGCAATATCGAAATATGCCAAATGAAGCAACTGCAAAACAGCAACCAGAATCGCTATTTTGGTGCCATCATCCAAGCAACCGAGCGGGCCACCGACTTGGTTAAACAAATTATGACCTTTAGCCGGATGGAGGTGAGTCAAAAAAAGTCGGTTAATCTTGCACCCTTGATTGAAGAGACCTTAAAGTTATTCGAAACCACCCTGCCAGCAAGCATTGAAATACAGCTAGACCTGGCGCCGAACTGTCACAATATTTTGGCCGATAAAAGCCAATTGTCCCAAGTGCTGCTGAATTTGTGTACCAATGCATTTCATGCCATGCAAAGGCACGGTGGGGTATTAACAGTCAGCTTAAAAGAACGCGAATGTCAGCATTGCGCCAATCATCAGATTTTTGACAGCAACAGCAGATGTTTGCAGTTAATCGTTAAAGACACTGGCTCTGGCATATTACCGCACAACAAAGCGCTGGTGTATGATCCCTTCTTCACCACCAAAGAAGTCGGCAAAGGCACTGGCTTAGGACTCGCCGTGGTCTACAGCATCGTCAAAAGCCATGAGGGCAGTATTAACATTGACAGTGAATATGGCCAAGGGACTTCGGTTGAAATTTGCTTTCCAGCGCTCAGCCAACCTGCAACAACACAAATACCAAGACCTATACCAAGGCAATCAACAGCGCTAGAACAAGCCACTTCGCAAGCCAATACCGGGCATATTTTGGTGGTCGATGATGAGCCTAGCTTGGCCATGCTTTACCAAGAGTTTATCGAAGAACAAGGTTACCAGGTCACCGTTTGTTATAACGGCGCTAGTGCTAAACAACAATTTCTTAACGACCCAAACCAATTTGATTTGGTATTAACCGATCAATCAATGCCCGAAATGACCGGACATGAACTGGCTCAGACCCTGCTTAAGGTTCGACCCGATTTGCCCGTAATTTTATCCACTGGTTACAGCAGCACCCTATCTGAACCCGAAGCCAAGGCGCTGGGTGTCCGTCACTATCTTGAAAAACCAATTAACTTAAGTGTGTTAGGGCAAATCATTGGCCAATGCTTGAATGATGATCGTTAAGCATTAGCGCGGTAACCTCACTAAGAAACAACTGCCCTGCCCCAACTGTGATTCAACACTTAACGTACCGCCATGTTTTTGCACAATGCCAAAGGCAATCGACAACCCCAACCCGGTGCCTTGCCCCACGTCTTTGGTGGTATAAAACGGTTCAAACAGCTTGGTTTTGGTGGCTTCGTCCATGCCACAACCATTATCTTTAATCGAAATTTCAATCAGTTCGCCCTGTAAAATACAGCCAATGACGATCTCTCCTTTGGCCTGCTGTTGGGTTTTATCGACACCAATGGCATAACAGGCATTGACGATAATATTCATAAACACTTGATTAAGCTCAGCCGGGAAGCAATCCAACTCAGGCATATCTTGAAAATCAGTGACAAAATCAATGATATCGAGGTGTTTGGTTTTCACCAGATTAATGGTCGATTGCAGCAAGTCGGTGATCCTAACGGTTTTTTGCTCGGCAAAATCAAGCTGGGTAAAAGCCCGTAAATCTTGCACAATCAGTTTAATGCGCTCGGTGCCGTTTTTAATCGCATCTAGGTGTTTATACAGCGGGGTAAATTGTTGGCGAAAACGTTCAAGAATGGCGTCATCGGCTTCTTCGCTGGCCAAATCAAATAAAAACTGCTGAAAACGGCCCAAATCGGCTTCGAGGTTTTGGCTACTGAGCTGGACAAAATTGGTCGGGTTATTGATTTCATGGGCCACCCCAGAGGTAAGAGTGCCCAGTGCGGCCATTTTTTCCGCCTGGATCAGCTGCTGCTGGGTATCAATTAAGGCTTTATTTTGTTGCTCTGCTTGGCGTTTACTGCGCTTAAGCTCGGCCGTGCGCTCGCTGACTTTGCCTTCTAAGTCACGATGAATGTCTAAAAACTTAAGATGCCTTTCAACCCGAGTCAGCAATTCATATTTACTGACCGGTTTACTGAGATAATCATTGGCCCCCACGGCAAAACTTTGCACCATATCGGCCACTTGATTTTTGGCGGTTAAAAATATCACTGGTAAATCATTGGCCGAATAGCTTTCGCGCACTTTAGCACACACTTCATAACCCGATACCCCTGGCATCATCACATCCAGTAAAATCAAATCAATGGGGCCATCCTCTTTGAGGATCAACAGCGCCTGTGCGCCGCCAGTCGCTTCAACCAACTGATAGTTTTGCAAACTCAAATGGTTATGTAACACCTGGCGGTTCACGGGTTCATCATCGACCAATAAAATGCGAAATGGGCTCTTACCTCCACTCTTACCTTCACTATTACCTTCACTCTTACCTTCACACCCACCCTCATGGCTAGGTTGAAGCTCAAGCGGTTGATCGTCTTCAAGCAGATGCAAGCGAGACAGCCTTTGATAAGACAATGAACTAGGCAATGGTTTAACCGATGGCGCATCCGCCACAGGCAACGTAAAGCTAAAGGTGCTGCCGTGACCGAGTTGTGAGGTAACCATAATGGTGCCTCCATGTAATTCAACCAGCTGTTTACTGACCGACAAGCCCAACCCGGTGCCACTATAAGCCCGAGAAGTATGGGCCTGGATTTGCGCAAATGAGGCAAAAATGGCCTCGAACTTATCCGCGGCAATACCAATGCCAGTATCCTTGACTTCAATCGTGATCAGTTGAGAACCCGACGAAGTATTGGTATTAGTGCAATGGGCAGATACCGTTATTTTGCCAGCATCGGTGAATTTAATCGCATTACCAATCAAATTATGCAGTATTTGCTGCAAGCGGTCCTCGTCAGCCAACACCGCTGATAAATCTGTCGGTATAAGATTAACCAGTTCCACCGGTTTACCGCCAACCGATTTACCCCCAACAAGGGGGCGAGACAGCATAAGCACCACCTCGGTCATGCTATACACATCCACTGGCTGGGTGTGTAGGGTTAAATGGTGGTTTTTCAGCTTGGAGAAATCCAGCACATCATTGACCAGATTGGCCAAGCGTTTACCACTGCTGACAATCATCGCCAGATTGGTTTGACTGGTTTTTGACATTGGCCCACCAATGCCATCCATCAGCGACTCGGCCAAACCAATAATGCCATTTAGCGGGGTCCTTAATTCATGGGAGGTATTGGCCAAAAACTCATCTTTGAGTTTATCGACTTGTCTCAGCGCCAACAGTTTTTGTTGCTGGGCACGCACAAACACCGTCACCATTGAACCGCTCACCAACACCATCAGCAGGCCATAAATCCAATAAGCCCACCAGGTTTTCCACGGCGGTGGCAACACGGTGATTTTTAACGCTTTACCCTGTTCATTCCAATAGCCGTCTTTATTACTGGCTTTAATCCGCAAAGTATAATCACCTGGGGCCAAATAGGTAAAGGTGGCGCGGCGGTTTTTTGCATCAGTATAGATCCAATTCATGTCCTGACCGTCGAGTTTATAAGCGTATTGGTTTCTCATTGGATTGGTAAAATGTAATGCGGCAAATTCGAAGGTGATCAGACTTTGCCGGTAGGTGAGTGTCAGTTGTTCGAGGTTACTAATCGATTTGGCCAAACTGAAAGGGGTTGGCTGGCCTGCTGAGGGCGTTGAAGTCTGTATCGTCACTGGTTGATTGGCCAATAAAAAATCGGTTAATACCACCACCGGTGGTTGATTGTCATCTTGAATATCAGCCGGAAAAAAACGGTTATAACCATTGATGCCACCAAAAAATAGCTCGCCTGAATCACTCTTAAAATACGACCCACGATTAAATTGATTGCTTTGCAAACCATCATTAACATCATAATTGCTGAATTTTTCGGTTCGAGGATTAAAACGAGAAAGCCCCTTGTTGGTACTTAACCACAGCTGTGCCTGATCATCTTCAACAATGCCATACACCGTGTCATTGGCCAAACCGTGCTTTTCGCGGTAGCTGGTGAACTGGTCGGTTTCAACATCAAATTTATTGAGGCCGCCACTGGTGCCCACCCACAAGGTGCCCTCGGCGTCGAAATAGAGGCAATAAACCGTATTGGTACTCAAGCTTTTAGAGTCGGATGCTTGATGCTGGTAAGCAGTAAAACGGCCACTATTGCGATCAAAGCGATTGAGGCCACCACCATCGGTGCCAATCCAAAGATTGCCGTGACGGTCTTGGCCAATGGCGGCCACCACATCATGGCTTAAACTGTTTGCTTAATCCCGCACTATAACTGCCTATCCACAGCCCGCCTTGATGATCTTGATAG
>JBLGCB010000471.1:0-5305 GCA_047617105.1 Phenylobacterium sp.
TTTTGAGTACATTGAGGTTGATTACAATCGAACGAGAAGGCATAGTGCCAATGGTTATCTAAGCCCAGATAATTTTGAACTAATGAAAACAGCTTAGAAGGGTGTCCATTTTTACTGGTAGGGATCATATCCGTGAAGACAGTCCACCTCGGGAATCATGGGCACCAGCCAAAAACCGATAGATAACATCTGATAAGGCATCAATCAGCCAGGAAGATTCGGCAGAAACCCTCTAATCTTTGTTGATAATCTTTTTCAGGGAACTCTTTGTCGATTGGCTTGGGATGGATACCCATCGCGGTTTTGTCTCGCATCAGGTAATTGATAATGTACACACCACACAAGACAAAAATATTAATATTAGCCTATGTGGAATAATCTGCTCTACCGTGAGCTTACGACAGGATAGCTCAACTTTTGATTTTTGAACTGAAATAATAGGCGTACATCAATTTCAGGAGCAAAGTCATGTTAACGCCTCAACAGCAACTTACCGCCACTGCCAAACAAATCAAGCAATGGCAACAAACCAAAGAATACCGTAATTCCTCAGTGCCGGAGCCATTGCGCCTTCAAGTGCTTGTCTTATTTGAACACTTTACTGTTCATGAATTAAAACAAACCATCAAATTAAGCGAAAGTCTGTTACACCGATGGTCAAAGCTGGCCAAAAGTGCGGTTAAAAACCCCGTTGCTACCACTCAACCGCCAGAATTTGTCAATTTGCCAATGCCTGAAACCTCACCATCAAATCACCTGTCATTGGAATTATCCGTCGGTGAGCTATGCCAAATCCGTTTAACTGGCGATATTTCTGTGCAACAACTGGATGTTTTCACCCGAAATATTTTCATGTATCAAGCCGGAGTGAACCCATGATCCACTTGACCGCCGACACTCAGATCATGATGGCCATCAATCCTGCTGACTTTAGAGCCGGTATTGATGGTTTTGTTGCCCGGTGCCGCCAGCAACTCAAACAGGACCCTCGCAGTGGCGTATTGTTTGTCTTCATCAATCGCAATAAAACCATGGTCCGCAGCCTAAGTTATGATGGCACTGGCTTTTGGTTGATGACCAAACGTTTGTCAAAAGGCAAGTTCCAGGGCTGGCCAAAATCCAATGAAATCCTTCATCCCGTTGCCGCCAAACAACTGCGTGCCCTACTGGTGGGAGACGATCTTGGTTGGGCAAGAACTTGATCTCATTTGAGTCGAACAGATGAGGCATTATGATCATTAATCCGAGTCAAAAGCTTCCTTTGAATGCGACTTTAGGGCAGGCATAATACTGCCCTGATTCAAAGATGACAATAATTGATGGTAGCGGAAAAAGCCTTGAGTAAACCCTTTAACGACATAGACAATGACGAACTGGATGCCCTGATAAAACGGGTGACCGAGGCGCAAAAGCACGAGTTGGCATTAAGCTCGGAGGATTGCCAACTGTTACTGGATGCCTTGTTGACGTTAGCCACTATGCAAGATAATTTGGCCAGTAAGGACGTGACCATTGGCAAGTTGCGCAAGCTGGCCGGCATGGTCAAGTCATCAGAAAGCCTTGGGACACAAGTGGGCAGTGGTAAAGGCAAGCGACAAACGCGTCGAAACAAGCCAAAAACCCCGTCAGTGAAACCCGAAGTCAAGCACCATAAACTTGACCACTTATGTAAGGGTGACGAATGCCCGGAATGTCAAAAAGGCAAGCTGTACAAGTATGAACCAGCCACTTTTTTACGCATTACAGGCCAAAGCCCGTTTGTGCCCGAACAGCATGTGATGGAAAGGTTGCGTTGTAACACTTGCGGGGCTTACTTTACTGCACAAATGCCAGAAGAGGTATTGGCAGACGGAGATGCCAATCAAAAGTATGGTTACTCTGCCCGTTCAATTATGGGGGTTGCCAAGTTTTTTGCTGGCACACCGTACTACCGTCAAGGCAGCCTGCAAGACTTGCTGGGTGTGTCAATTGCCGCTTCAACGCTTTTTGACCAAACGGAACATCTGTCAAATGCTCTCTTCCCGGTGTTTAGATACCTGCGTAACATACTGGCTGCGGATGCTGCCCACTTTTACCTAGATGACACCACCAACCGCATTATTGATCAACAGCCCATCAGCAAAAAGCAGCGTAACAGCGATAAAGAGCGGATAAGGACCGGGGTTTACACCTCCGGTCTGATAGCCACAACCGAGTCAGGTAAACGGATAGTGTTGTTTGAAACCAATATTGGTCATGCCGGGGAGTTCATTGATGACATCTTAAAAAACCGGACACCATCGAATGCACCACCGCTGATGATGAGTGATGCGCTATCGCACAACAAACCGACAGTCACTGCCGTTATCGGGGCATTATGTAACAGCCACGGGCGGCGACAGTTTTTTGATGTGTACAGCCACTTCCCGGATGAAGTCGAGCATGTCATTAAACGTTATAGTCTGATTTGGCAACATGAGACTGAAACTGTTGACAACAAGCTGTCGCCCAGTGAACGCTTGGCACACCATAAAAAATATTCACTGCCAGTGATGGAAGAGATCCAGTCATGGGGTAACACTCACCTGAAAAATGACACCGTGGAAGAGAATTCAGGGTTAGGCAAGGCAATCCGCTACTTCGACAAACACTTTGACGGATTAAGTTGCTTTTGCCGGGTAGAGGGTGCGATGCTGGATAATAACCTGATGGAAGCGATGCTCAAATTGATAGTTCGCAATCGCAAAAACGCAGGCTTTTTCAAGACTGGTTCGGGTGCAGCAATAGGGGATGTGGTCACTTCACTGATAGCGACGGCGACCGAAGCAAGTGCCAACGCTGTTGATTACTTCAATGTGTTGCAGCGTAACGCTGATGATGTCAAAGCCCACCCAGAAAATTACCTACCTTGGAATTACCAGGCAACTGCCTGAGTTCAAGTCCACTCAAATTAGTGATGACTTTGGCCAAAAGCCAAGGTCACGCTATGCTGTCGTAAACTCACGCTCTACCATTGAGCTCTGCTAAAAGTTTCTCCCTGTGGGCATCCAATTCATTCTAATCGCAATCTCCAGTAGCATATATTGCGTCTGATTTGGCAACAAATTAAACTCAAGCCATAGTGAATTTAAAATATAAGATTGACTTACAATAATTATTTCGCTAAACTCTTTTTTGTAATGACATAGCTCGGCATAGAACACTCTATAGCCGTTGTTAGCTGGCTTAATGTTTGCTTTAAATTAAATCTTAAATGTCGTATTTTTGTATTTATGAGTGTCGTATTTTTGTAAAGGTTGATAATGAGTAAAAAACGCTTAAAAACACTAAGTGAACGCGTTGCTTACCGTATTTCGCGGAGTAAGTTAAATGTGTTTATGCGCAAAGATTTTGGTGATCTTGCTGATTATGATCAGGTCGGCAGGGCCTTAAGAGAACTTATTGCCAAGCAATTTCTTATGAAAATTGGTTACGGGTTATATACCCGCGCTCGTAAATCCCCACTATCAAACGCAATTATCCCAGTAAAAACTCTTTCAGTGCTGGCAACAGAAGCTCTGGTTCGTATGAATATTAAGGTCAACCCTTCGAGTTTTGAAAAAGCATATAATGATGGACTTTCAACACAAGTGCCCACCGGTAGGGTGATTGCAGTACAAGGCCGGGTATCCCGAAAAATAGGCTACAATGGAAAATATGTGAGTTTTGAACATGGCACCGCTTGATTTAGCCCTTGTCGAAGCCATTGCCATTGATTTGGCTGTAGATGAATCTTTTGTAGAAAAAGACTGGCACGCCATGCAACTTGCAAAGGTCTTACAAAGTATTCAAAGCTCATCGTTTCAGTTAGTGTTTTCAGGTGGAACAAGCTTATCCAAAGGTTATCATTTGATTGAACGATTCTCAGAAGATTTGGATTTTAAAGTGGTTCAGCTCAATAATACCGCTTCGCGCTCAGATCGCAGCGCATACAGAAAGATAATGATTGAAACAATTCGTTTACATAACTAATGGACATTATTGGATGATGATATTGTTGTGGGCAACGCTAGTAGGTTTTTTAGCTGTTTAATTGGGTATGAAAACGCATTTCCTTTCTCGCACGCGCTACGTTCACAACTAAAGCTTGAGGTATCATTTCAGCTCCCTGCTTTACAGACCGAAACAAAGACTTTGCAATCATTTATCGCTCTGGCTACACAAGCACAGCCAGAAGTTCAGGCAATGATTTGCGTATCACCCATTGAAACTGCTGCGGATAAAGTCAGTGCTTTAACTTGGCGTGTATTGACCAGAATCCGCTATGCCGATAAAGATGATCCAACCGTCATTCGCCATCTGCATGACTTATCACTGTTAGAAAATTACATATTACAATCCCCCAAGTTTAGCGTTCTTGCTATTCATATCTTAAATGATGATTTTACCAAACGAAGTTTAGCTGCAAAACTCCCTGTCACGTCTGTAATGGAACGATTATATTTGGCGCTCAATATGCTAAACAGTGACGAAGAGTATGCCCGTGAATATGAACAGTTTGTAGTGGCAATGTCCTATGCAAGGACAGGAGAAACACCTTCCTTTATACAAGCAATGGAAAGCTTACAACGAATTATAAGGTTCATTGGTGACGAAGCGGTCTAATCCACTTTTTCAGGAGTAATCATGTTATTTTCAATTGGTGTAGAAACTCCAAAATCACAAAACGAAGCTTTTGGCTTAATAGTGCCCGCATTATGCAATGACGGTTATAGCTGTTTTAGCGCGGCAGATGATAAGCAACAATTAGTGCCTGCGGCAACTGATGTGATAACAACTATGGTCGAAGAAATGTTAAGTGCCAACATACAGTTGTCAGACATTGTTGATAAAGGAATATCCGCTTATCAACAAAGTAAAGCGTATGAAGATTATGATGTATGGCTAACAGTTGAGTATGACCCACTAACATAGTATCGTAACCAAATCCTAAACCTTAAAAACCCTCGGAGAATATTTTGAGTAACGAATGGGATGAAATACGCCGAGATGGGACTGACTCAAGTTAAATTAGACGCGACGCTTAATGCCGCTGAATTTTACCGCTCGTGTGGTTTTGTTGGTGATAAAGTCTCAACCTACAACTCGCCACGAGGATTTGAGATGGCGTGCATTCCCATGCTTAAACGCCTTTAAATCTTTTTTTACACCATCAGTGGGGAAAACCCCTCGCCAGCCTAGCAACCAGCCCCTGTTGAATCATTCATCCTTTATAATCAGCTGTTAACCGAGCAAGCCTCGGTAGCGCGCTATGAATATAAATGATAAGAGGAATTCAGGATGACAA
>JBLGCB010000472.1:0-5293 GCA_047617105.1 Phenylobacterium sp.
CATGCGGTGTTTTTTAGTGAACCTGAACGCAAAGCCGCATGAGTATTGGGATTGCACTTATTACTTGAATCTAAGTTATAACTTAAGGCAACAAAATCACCAACAAGACTTTCAAATGCCTGTTTGCCTTTCATCCGCGCTTCTGCGCTTTGGAGCTTTTTTAGTTGAGTGAGATAATCCGTGCCTTTTTCGGCTTCAAGCCAGATATTGGCGATGGTTTGCACAATTCTGGGTGCCAACTTTTCGTAGAGAATATCTGCGGTATAATCCTCTTCTCGTTTTTTCCGTTCAGCAGCATCAATCTTAATAATCTCTGCTTTCGCATCTTTCAGCGGTTTCTTAAGCGCAATCCTCATTGTTTTAACCAACTCAGGCAATTCCTCAAACCCATCAAATAATAGCGGTCGAACACTTGCCCTGTGGTAAAGCTCTTTAAGCTCCTCCGGCAAACCTTCCCAATCATCCTTTTGTATAATGGCGATGGAGTATTCTAGTCGATGCAATTTGTTTTGCTCTTCGCAAAAGCGATACCAGTTGATCACACGAGGGTCGAGCATCGAACAGCCGATATAAATAATAGAATGAGGAAATAACGTGTTTTTTAATTTGCTGTCAAGAAAAGGGTAATGATCAGAAAAATTCAGGTAGCTGCTTTCATCTAGGGTCCAGTCTTTGATGTTGTTGAGGCTGCCGTGGATTTTGTATAACGAAATAAGGTTATCTTGCTCCAGACCGAAATTCTGTTCATGGGTTAGTAGGTTGAATTTTTGCTCAGTTTTGTCCAATGCTGCTTCGAGTAAACCATCATAATTGGTGGTAAACAGTACTTTAAAAGGCAGTTTCACCAAATTTAAAAGGGTGTCGGTAGGCTTGTTGGTTTGGTTGTTAAAAATACCCGCCAGAGCTTTGTTTAAGTGGCCATAAGTGTTGGTTTTGGCAAAGTGTTGTATCCAGTGAGTAAAAGAAGATTGTGCTGAATCTGGTGCTAGTGTGGTATCCCAGGGGGTGAATGTGGGTAGCGGTTTTAAGCTTTTATCGCGCAGTTGCTCAATAAGTTGATCTGTTGTCGGATAACCTGCTGCTACCGAAAGTCCGGCACCAACCCAGAGGATGGGTTTAAACGTAGGGTTCTTTTTGCCTAGGTTCAGTAAGGAGATTAAAGCTGGCCATTCTTCTGAGTGTTCAAAGCTGTGAGGCATGTTTGACTTTCCGTTGGTTTGCCTGAGTATATCATTGCTTTAACTGTAGATGATATTGGGAGATGTGCCAGACGAGTTACAGATCTTTTTACCCACAAGAGAACTTTTCACTTTACTAGCGGAACTTAAAAATTTATGATCTAACTTTGGTTCATATCGCTGGTTGTTAAAACCCGCTTAAATAATAAAAAGAGGACTGTGTTATGTCAGTAACTACCCATTTTGATCAGTCAACATTGATCATCGAGGTTGAAGGGAGGTTTGGTTTTGGCTTACATCAGCAATTTGTGACTTCGTTTAGTGAGCAGACCCGGCCAGTTGATGCTTATGTCGTTGACTTGGAGAAAGTCAGCTATATCGAAAGCTCGGCATTGGGGATGTTATTGGTGTTACGTAAATTTGCCGCTGGGGTTAGTAGCGTTGTGAAGATCATCAACCCGTCGTCCGATGTGCGCAGAGTGCTGAGTATTGCCCATTTTGAAGAGGTGTTTGATATTGAGGATGATGAATAAGGTATTGGTTTATCTGCCACATCCTTGTGGTTGATCGACGTCAATATCGCGAGTAATTACCGATGTCATTACCTATAAAAACTATAGATAGGCAAAAGCGTCAGAATACATTTGCTCAACAACAGCACCTTTGGCGGTAAGGTCATCACGGACTATACGCATCATATCAAATGAACCTGCGGCGTAAATGTCGTAGTCTTGCAGGTCGTGGATGTCGTCAAGTAGCGCTTGATGTACGTAACCTGTTTTACCTGGCCAATGGTCGTCAGGATGCTCTACCACTGGTACGAATTGATAAGCATTGTGACTGTGTTGCCAGTGCTCCATCTGTTCGTGAGCATATAGGTCTGTGGGGTGTTTGCCGCCCCAGTAACACAGCACTTTATGGCCGGGTTTTAGGTGAGCCAGCTGCTGGGCTATCGACTGAATATATGAAAATCCAGTGCCGCCCGCCAGTAAAATCACCGGGCGAGGGCTGTCTGTTCTTAATTGGGCTCTGCCAAGGCCAACTTCTACCGTGATTTCACCCAAAGCTTGGCATAAGTCGATGACTTCTGAGGCATAAGTGTTGCCCGGCATTACACCGATGTGCAGTTCGAGTGTATGTGAACCTGGCGCTGAGGCGATTGAAAATGGACGTTTGTCCTTTTCGCTCATCACCACTTGCAGGTATTGTCCTGCTTCAAACACTAATGGCTGATGCGCGCTGAGTTCGACCAAGTAAACATGGTCATTTAGTTTTTCTAACTTTGTGACTTTACAGGTTACTGTGTTCATGCCTGCTTCCTTCCTGTTGCTGCTGCTTGTCATCTTGTGGGTTACACTTCTTTTTATATTGTAACTAATTAGCGCACTCATCTTTCACACCATAACGGCGTTATTGTCGTACTCAAACAGTTACATATGACCTATATGCGCCTATTTTGTGTGCGACAATGCCTTGTTCTGAAGCGAAATCTAAGCACGCTAAATCGTTACAACTTTTTAAGTTTTGATCGGAATATCCAGCGATGCCCAAATGTCATCAATATGCTGTTTAACACTTTCATCCATGGAGATTGTTTCTCCCCATTCCCGGGTTGTTTCGCCCTGCCACTTGTTGGTTGCATCCATGCCCATTTTTGAACCTAATCCCGAAACTGGTGAGGCAAAATCCAAGTAGTCAATCGGGGTGTTATCTATCATCACTGTATCACGCGAAGGGTCCATGCGGGTAGTGATCGCCCAAATTACATCGTTCCAGTCTCGGGCGTTAATATCATCATCACAGACGATAACAAATTTGGTGTACATAAACTGGCGTAAGAATGACCATACCCCCATCATCACCCGTTTTGCATGACCTGGATATTGTTTTTTGATGGTCACCACCGCTAAGCGATACGAACATCCCTCTGGCGGTAGGTAAAAGTCAGTGATCTCTGGATATTGTTTTTGTAGAATTGGCACAAAGACTTCGTTTAGGGCAACGCCTAATATGGCGGGTTCATCCGGCGGTCTGCCTGTGTAGGTGCTGTGGTAAATTGGGTCTTCGCGGTGAGTTAGGTGCGTGACGGTAAATACCGGGAATGATTCAACTTCGTTGTAATAACCAGTGTGGTCACCATAAGGCCCTTCTTCGGCCATTTCGCCGGGTTCAAGGTAACCTTCAAGAACAAATTCGGCGCTGGCTGGGACTTCTAAATCATTGGAGATACATTTGACCACTTCGGTATTATCGCCGCGTAATAAACCGGCAAAACCATATTCTGACAGGGTATCGGGCACTGGTGTGACTGCACCCAGAATCGTTGCCGGATCTGCACCCAACGCAACGGCGACAGGAAAACGTTCACCGGGATGCTCTTGCTGCCATTCGCGAAAATCTAATGCGCCACCACGGTGGGATAACCAGCGCATAATCAGTTTGTTTTTACCCAGCAGTTGTTGACGGTATATGCCGAGATTCTGGCGTTCTTTTAGTGGTCCGCGCGTGACGGTTAATCCCCAAGTAATTAAAGGGGCAACGTCACCGGGCCAACAGGTCATGATGGGTAATTTAGTTAGGTCGACGTCATCATCGGTTAAGACGATTTTTTGGCAAGGGGCTTTTTTAATGCGCTTGGGTGACATGTTAAGCACTTTTTTATACACCGGCAATTTACTAAAAGCGTCTTTTAACCCTTTTGGCGGTTCAGGTTCTTTTAAAAAGGCCAGTAATTTGCCGACTTCGCGCAATGCCGACACTTCTTCTTCACCCATGCCCAGGGCGACACGTTCAGGGGTGCCAAATAGGTTGGCCAACACCGGAATGGTGTGGCCTTTGACATTTTCGAATAATAGGGCTGGCCCCTGACCGCGCAAAGTGCGATCAGCAATTTCGGTGATCTCTAAGTTGGCATCCACTTCTTGTGTAATGCGTTTAAGCTGGCCACGTTGTTCCAGTTGTTGTATAAAATCCCGCAGGTCTTTGTATTTCATGATGTAATAAGGCTGGTAGAGTATGGGCTAAGTATAGCGGGTATCGTCGCAAAGCTATAGCCTGTCGTTCATTACTTACGAAAGACCATTTCTTTTTGATCATCAATCTGACGTTGTGCGTTTATTATTTGCGAATCACGATATTAGGATTCGGTTCAATCTCGCCTTCATCATCAATGGTCATGACTTTACCCTCAGCCATGGCGATGGCCAGTGGGCCTTCTTCGGTGCTTCTGATAAAAGCAAGATTATAGCCATAACGGCCCAGTTCACTTAGGGCCACTTTTTGTGCCATGGTCAGGTTGTCCATCAGTTGCAGTAAATGAACCTCTTCACCAGAACGCTGTTCTTCCCATTCTTGCGCGCTTTGTTGGTCACCAATTTGTGTATTTTGGGCAATCGCGTTTTGAACATCTTGCTGCACTTTTTCCTGGCTACTCGTTTGAGCGTCCTGTTGCCCGTTCTCTTGATCGGGGGGAGATTGTGGTATGGGTTGCTCTGGCGGCATAACTGTTCCTTGACTCTCCTGAAAAATAGCAAAATATGGCTGAAATACGGTTCAGTTAGGGTATGATACAACGCTTGACCGGGTCGGTAAATAGTCAGGCATTATCAGACTCAAATGATAATGGTTTGCGACCGACAAATGCAATCACACTGTTACGGTCAAAATAACGTTATTTCCTTGAATGCTGCCATTTGTCATCTATGATTAATTGAGCAATTACGTCTTCTCGACAACTAAAATAGTAAAAAAGAGGTTCATTATGAAACTATCTACAGCGGTATCTTGCAGTTTATTATTACTCTGCAGTGCCGTGGTCGCTGATAACCACCCTTCTGCTGATTATAAGTGGAGTCTCAGTGGCTTTGCCAGTTATATCCATCTTGATTCAGATCGTTTGCTCGATACCATTGGCTCAGGTGATGACGAAGATGTCGGTTTTGCTGGGGCATTTGGTTATCGATTTAATCCGAAATGGGAAGTCCGCGCGATTATCAATAGCTGGGACCTTGATGGCGATGCCTTTGCTTGGGGTGCAGATGCGTTATATTTTCTGACCGATGATCAGCTGTATCTTATTGGCGGTATCAAACACGAAAATATTAATGAAATTGTGG
>JBLGCB010000473.1:0-5273 GCA_047617105.1 Phenylobacterium sp.
CCGCGAGAAGAAGTCGATGCGGCGATGCAGTCGATTATGAGTGATGAGATTTGGATTGATGACGGCGATCCGTTTTTTCTCCATCCGGGCGAATTGGCGCTGGCAGTGACTTATGAATCTATAACCTTGCCGGGCAATATCGTCGGTTGGCTTGATGGTCGTTCATCATTGGCGCGTTTGGGCTTAATGGTGCATGTGACGGCTCACCGCATTGATCCAGGCTGGTCTGGCAATATAGTGTTGGAATTTTTTAACAGTGGTAAATTGCCATTGGCGTTACGGCCAAAAATGAAAATTGGTGCGCTTAATTTTGAATTGATGTCGGGTTTTGCCAAAAACCCTTATAACCTGAAAAAAGGCGCTAAGTATCGCGGCCAGTCGGGCGCGGTAGCGAGCAAAATCAGTGAAGATGATGGCGGCCATTAAGGATTAATCACATGAAAGCCGTTGTCGTTTTATTGTTGTTATCACCACTGGCCTTCTCAGGCTTTGAAGGCTTAGCGGGCACTGCCACCAACAAGGTGTATAAGTGTGTCGAAGGTGATAACACGGTATTCTCACAACTGCCATGTAGTAAAGACGCCGAACAGGTTGACGTGAAAGTGATTCAAGGTGATCCCTCTATCGCCGAAAACCCGGATTACAGCCATAAAATCGAAGCAGTAAACCAGTATATTGAGCAACAAGGCATAGGCAAACAAATTGCCCGCCATGAGCGGGCGATTGCGCGTTATAAACAACAGCTGGCAGCAGATTTTAAGCAGTTACAGAATATCAGATACCGCACCACTGAGGACAAAAGTGAAGCCATCAAGGCGCTATCGGTGAAATATGATGCTTTGATTGTGAAGGAGCAAGAAGCGATTAAACGGCTGGTTAAGTTGCGTAAGTGAACCATACGTTCTACACTTATTCCTATATAACACGAACTTATGTAGAACGAGTCATCAGGCAAGATAGATCATGAGCAAACTCCGAGAAACAATTAAACACACTATCCACGCTAGGAAAAATGGTCATAGTGGTCTGTTTACTAAGGATGACTTCGCACTTATGTTAAATTGCTCAGCGACAATGTCATTGAGCAAGTTCTTACATGGTGCGACCCAGTCTGACACATTAGAGCGTGTGTGCCAGGGGGTCTATATTAACCCTTTGTTTCCCCCCGAACCTAAAGGGTTATTGGTTCGACTGGCCGCGATACTTCACTGGAATAAATTTATCTACATCAGCCTAGAATCGCAGCTGAGTTATATCGGGCGAATTTCTCAAATTCCGATGAATCGGTTAACTATCATCACAACTGGTCGAAGTGGCAACATTAAAACCCGCTATGGGGTGATTGAATTTATTCATACCAATGCTTCAATAGAATCATTAAACAATCAGGTTTATTATGATCCTGAATTGAAAATATTCAGAGCCAATGAAGCGCAAGCCATCAGAGATTTGAGAAAATCGAAAAGAAACGTGCAAATGCTTACAGAGAACGAAGAATAAAACCACGAGATGTTTGGGATATTGTGTGGCTGACACAGCAAAACGTAAAACAAAATAGTGAACTTGTGCTTAAAAAGCTCAATGCTCGGAATAAACAAACCGCAGACTTTTTGACCAATATAGAAAAGCACTCAGCCCTGATCCAAACTGACCAGTCAACCCGACAAGATTTCTTCCAGGAAATGAGTCGATTTTTACCCCAGAATGTGATGGAAAAAACATTACAACAAACACCATTTTGGCCATATGTTGGACAGACTATTGCTGAGCAAGTTAATGACCTTAAAATCAAGATCACCCAACCAAAACCGCCTCAAGCATTTGATATGAGTACCTGAACATCATCAAAAGATTGACTGCTATTCTCTTCACGCCAGATATTTAAAGCATGTTGCATGTTCATCCAAGAGGCAATGGATGTGTTTGTTGCAATCGCCAGACGATGTGCCATATCAGCAGAGCAATCAACTTGTTCATTAATAAAATTAGACATATGTTTGCGAGAAACACTGAGCATTTTTGCCGCCTGGGTGACATTAATGCCCAGCTCTGCCAATATATCCTCGTTTAAAATCCGTCCTGGGTGCACTGGTTGTCTGCTTCGTTTATAAATCGCCATAATAGGGCACCTCAATGATATTGTTGATAATCCACGACAATGGCATTTTCGCCATCAAATTCAAAGGTAATACGCCAAGCACCACTGACATCAATTGCCCAACGCTGGTCAATCTTGGGTTCTAGCCTATGTAATCGATATCCTGGTAAATTCATATCTTGAGGATTGATAGCGGCATCAAGTCTGTCTAGCCGATTTTCTAATTTCCTAGCGTGGGCTGGATTAATGCCACGAGTATTACCAGTTTCGAAAAATTTCTCTAACCCTTTATGTCTGAATGACTTAATGGCCATCTTATATCTCTTTATATTATCGCCTAGAGGTTAAAGATAAAGTGTAACCAAGTTGGTTTCATTTTGCTAGCGTTGGGGTGAAAATATTCAATATTTCTTTGTGTCAATTTTGATTTTTATCCTCTAATGTCATGTTGTTAAAACATGTCTTAAGTCCACTTTAATGGTGCGAAATACGCACCCTACACATCACCCTTCAACTTCTGAAACCGATAAGCCCCCAGCAATAAAATCACGCCAATCCCCATCAACGCAATCACTTTATGCACCATCGAATAATCATTCATATCGTAGAAAATCACTTTCACCGCAGTTAGACCGAACAGCAGGGCAGACAATTTAGTCAGTTGCTGGTAGCGTTTATCGAGGGTTAAAAACAGAATCAGCATGGCGTGAATGACCAATAAAAGCGTGCTGGCCACCGCAAATGGTGAGCCAAATAGATTTTGTATTATCGCCAGATAACCCGCGATGGTTAGTAAGTGAAACGACCATAAGCGGGTTTGTTGATTGGCTTGCCGACGAAAAATAACCCGGTTGGTCCGGTGATTTTGGTGGGTCATAAAGGCCAGTAGTAAAACGGCGATAAAGGTCTGAATCGTCACTTCGATGGCTTTGTTACCAGTGCTGAAGCCCAAGTAAATCAACAGCGATAACAGCGCAAAGGCGAGGTAATATGACACAATCAATTGGCTACGCATCACCGCAAAAGTCGGGGTTCGGTAGACTAAAAACAACAAATACACCGACGCCGCCAGCAGACCGCCTTTGGTGTTGCCCATCATCAGGCTGACGCCGGCAAATAGGCAAAAGGCAAGGTAATAGAGGCTGTTGGTAAATCGGTTGCGATAGCACGATTGGACCAATTCACTGCGGATATAAGGTTTTTCGAGCCAGATCATCGCGCCAATAAATATCACACTGGCACCAACGGCGGCATAACTGGCGATGGTGGTGGTGTTTGAATAGAGGCTATTGCTGAACATCGCCAGTATAGTGGTCACGATTGAGAGGAAATAAAGCGCGGTCATTTCTTTTAGCAATAACGGATGTTTAACCCGCTTATGTAGCAACCAAGCAATGGTGGTTGATAGCCATAAAGCAGCGGGTAAAAACATCTCAAAATGACGCCAAACTTTGGGTAAGAACATTAACGGGATGAGTAGATAAACCAGCAATCTGGCGTTTTTAGCTAAGGATGAAAATGGGCCATTGTGCGCCACTTTTTGATAAATAAATTCAATACCCCAACCACAAACAAACAGTTCAATCCAGGCGATTTGGCTGACCAATGTTTGCTGGCCAAAGCGGTAGCTGCCAACTTCGGTGATACCCTCAAAGATTTGACCGACAAAGAATAACAGATGCAACCAGACCAAGACGATATTAAAGCGCAGCTCAAATTTGAGACCATGAAGTAACAGTAAAACCAGTGGTACGATAGCGCTGATTTTCCAGTAGGCGGGTGCGAAGCTCCACACCAATGCAAACCACATTACTACCAGCCATAGGGTAAAGCAGGCTTTAAGTAGCTGTTGTGTGCGGTGTTCAATAATATGGTGTTGAGATTTGTAAGTGTCCAGCAGCTTGGCACCAGCAAAAAATAATGCCCCGATAGACACCAACCTAAACCAATCCCATGGGCCACTCAGTTGATTGGCATCGACGCTTAACCCTAATAAGCTCAGCCCCAATAAACTTAACAGCGCCAGCAAATAAATGCTGTAACCTTCGATGCGAATAGGGCCATTTTTAAAGATAAAACCAACATAAATCAGCAATAAACCTTCGATGCCCCATAACAATCCTTTGGCGTTGATAGGTAACAAGACGAAAATCGCGCAGGCGACAAATAAGCTAATCATGACAAAATACAGTGCAGACAATGGACTGCTGCGAACTTTAAAGCGCACAAAGGCACCACCAATCAGTGCTGCATTGATGATAAAAATTACGCCGATCAATGAATCTGAAACGGTTGTACTGGCAGGTAAGGTGAGTAGCGCATAGAGTAGATAAAATAGGTTGGCGGTGAGTAGGCTGATAAGGGTTTTATCCACTGTTGTGCGCAGTGCAAGGCCATCAAACGACCAGTAATAGGCGTAAAGATAGAAAAAACTCAGTAGCAGTAACACCGAAACCAGGCTGCCGCTTTGTCCATAGTGGCTATATTCAATGATCCCCAGTGATAAAACAAAGGTCAGTTCGGCCAATTTGCGCCATTGTATTTTACGGGCGAGATGTAGGTTAGCGGCGCACAGTAATAGTAGGTAACTGACAAAAACCGTGTTGATGGTGGCATTGAGGTTAATAATTAGCGGCGCAAATAACCCGCCAAGCAGGGCCAGCACTGATACTATTTTGGTTTCGAAGCGTAATGCCAAACCATAGGCGATGGTAGTGATTACACCTAAGCAGACAAAACTGGCGGTGGCGTCGACAAGCTGGTAATACGTGCCGGTAAAATAACTGGTTAAATAGCTCAGCATCACCCCCAGACCAATCAGACTTGAGGCATATTCGCTAAACTGTGGTCGTTTAAGGGTGAGCCAAATGCCAGCCCCGGCGATCGCAACACCTAGAGCAAAGCCCAAAATAACTTTGACCACATCTGACATCAGATGATTAAACGAATATTGCAGCAAATAACCAAAACCAAAGGTCATGGCGATAATGCCCGCTAGGGTCATCAAAAATACCGCGGCTTTGCCCTGATCACGATAATGAATATAGCCGTCGTAAGCCTTAGTGGCGGCAACGCTGATGGGGCCAAAGTCGCTGAGCAGAATCTCTAACAAGGGGCGTTTGGGCACAGTGGGTTTTGGCTGGGTGTGTTGTTTAGGTTTTGTTGTCGGTTTAAG
>JBLGCB010000474.1:0-5260 GCA_047617105.1 Phenylobacterium sp.
ATCAGCCGTCATCGTGATCCGAACAGTGCTTATGTCAATTCAGGTTTTGGCCGCACACTGACCAATTCGATACTGATGAACCTAGAATTAAAATTCTCTGAAGATACCTTGTTTAAATTGGGCTTGATTCAAAATTTTGATAAACAAGACCGTTATGTTTCAATGGAGTTCAGCCATCAACTTAGCGATGATTTTAAAATCAGTACCGGGCTGGATTTATTAAGTGGATCGTCTGATTCCCTGTTTGGCCAATGGTCAGACAACGATCGCTTATTTCTCAACACCAGCTATCATTTTTGAGGTTTTATTGATGTTTCACAAACCATTTATCCACGCATTTTTCGCGCTTTTATGCCTATCTTTGGCCAGCGCGCCAGCTTTGGCCCAAACCGGTTTAGAATTAATGCAGCAATATCAACGCTTACATGAGGTGAATACTGAGTATACCCATTCTAGTATGACCTTGGTCAATAAAAAAGGCCGTAAACGTGAGCGAATCATGCAAACCTATGAAAAAAAATCAGCCAGTGGCGAAAACCGTTCCTTGCTTAAGTTTTTAGCACCTAGAAAGATTTTCAATGTCGGTTTGCTGACATGGCAACACAGTGGTGAAGCAGATGATGATCAGTGGTTGTATTTGCCGGCCTCTAAACGGGTCAAACGCATTGCCAGTGCGGGTAAGAAAAATCCTTTTATGGGCAGTGATTTAAGTTTTGAAGATATGCAGGCCGAAGATTTACCAGCGCATATTTACAAGGTGGTTGGTGAAGAAGATATTGATGGCCAAACCTGCTGGAAAATTGAAGCCTTGCCTGCGACCAAAAAAGAAGCCCGCGCCAGTGCTTACGGCAAACGGTTTATTTGGCTGCGTAAAGACATCACTTATCCGGTTAAAATGGATTTTTTTAATCGCCGTGATGCTTTAATGAAACAAGCCAGTTATGAAGACCTCGAACAAATTAAAGGGTCCGTTTCAGGAACTGTTTGGCGACATAATAAATCGGTGATGAGCACGCTGAAGAAAAAGACTTCAACGGTGATTGTCATTGATAAGCGTCAAATTGGTTTGCCAATTGAAGAAAATCAATTTAATCAACAAGTGCTTAAACGCCCCCCCGTGGTCGATAAATAAGGATAGATTTAGCGCATGAATACCATAATGCTTTGGATAAACAGAAATCCCCTTGCCTCACTGGCATTGGTATTACTGCTCACCGCAATTTGTGCCACTCAATTACCCGCGCTAAAATTGGACACCTCAGCCGATGGCTTGCTGGTTGAAGGCGCTGAAGATACCCTGTTTTATGACCAGGTGAAACAAACTTTTGGCGATGATGAGAATGTTTCTGTTATTTTTAGAGCCGCGGATATTTTCCAAACCCCCATATTACAAAGTATTGAAGACCTCAGCTATGATTTGCAAGCCTTAGATGGCGTGACCCGTATTGTCAGTTTAACCACAGTAAATAACCTAGCCGCAGATGAAGAAGGTTTTTTAAATACCGATACCCTCCTACCTTATGTCCCCGAAACAGCTAAAGAGTTGGCCCAAGTGCGACGCAACACGCTGGGCAATGAATTGATTCATGGTGAAGTCATCAACGCTCAAGGCACCGTGGCCGCGATTCAATTGTCGATTAAAGATAACTCTGGAGACCCGCTGTTTGGCAAAAAACTGGCAGCCGCCATAGAACAGTTATTAATCCAACAACGCGAGACATTAGGGCCAGATATCCGCTTGTATCAAATTGGCAATATCACCCTCGGTAATGCGATGATGGATTATATTTTTCAGGACTTATTGGTGATCACCCCGCTGTCCTTATTGGTCATTCTGATTATTTTATTTTATTTTTTCCGCAGTGGCACCACAGTTATTTTACCCTTGGTCACCGGATTATTGAGCGTGGTCGTCAGCTTGGGCATGATGTCAGTATTGGGTTACGCGATTAATCCTATTTCTTTGATTGTGCCTTCGCTGTTATTGATCATTGGCTCTACTGAAGACATTCACATTTTGGCGGAATATGAACAAGGTATTCGCGATTATAAAGATAAAGCTATCGCCCTAAAACACATGGCGATACGTTCTGGTTTGGTGATATTTCTGACCACCCTAACCACCTTTGCCGGGTTTATCACCCTAAGCTCTAATGCTATCGCCATTATCAGCGAATTTGGTATTGCCGCCGGATTGGGCATTGTCGCCAATTTTGTTATCACTATTTTGATTGCCCCGCCATTACTTGCCTATTTATCGGTGCCAAAAAGTTTTGTCCAACCAGAAAAACCATTTTTGACCGCTGTCGCTGATAATTTAATCACCATTTCAACCAAACACCGAAAAAAATTACTGGCGGTTTGTTTATTGTTTATCACCGGATCAGGGGTGTCTGCCTTATTCTTACAGATTGATTCTAATTATTTAAACTTTTTTCGTGATGACGCGCCAGTACGACTATTGGTGGATGAAGCCAATGAAGACCTGTCCGGTGCCAATGCCTTTTATGTTATCGTCGATAGCCAAGTTGAAGGGGGTTTACAGCAACCGGATAATTTGGCCGCCATTGCCAAATTAACCGACTTTTTAGATCAGCGTTATGCCACCGTGGTCAGCTATGATCGGTTTATCCGCAAAACCCATAAAGAAATGAATGGTGGTTCAGATGACTACTTTTTGGTGCCAGATGACGCAGACTTGATTTCTCAATACACCTTATTAATGGAACCTGGCACTTTGGAGCGTTTTGCCGATTTTGACTTTCAAAAAGCGGCGATTGTGGTCCGGCTAAATTTTGTTGGCAGTTCAGAACTCAATAATGATGTCGCCGAAATCCAAGCTTTTGTTGACCGAGCGTTACCAAGACATTTGGCGGTCACCATCACCGGAGGGTCGGTGTTGATTGCCCAAACCTCAGATCAAATCAGTCGCGAAATTTTGCTCAATTTGGCCTTGATGTTAACGGTGATTTTTTTCGTTATTTGTGGTTTGTTCGTCTCGGTCAAAGCGGGTTTATTGGCGATGGTGCCCAACACCTTGCCGCTGATAGGCGCGTTTGGCGCCATGGGCATATTGGATATTCCACTGAGTACCGGCACATTCCCGGTGGTGATCATCGCCTTGGGCATTGCGGTGGATGATACCATTCATTTCATGGTCCGTTTTTCTAAAGAAATGCAAAATACCACCGATAATGAAGTGGCCATCGCCCAAACCATTCGTCATGAATTAAAGCCAGTATTAGGCACCAGTCTGGCGTTAATTTTAGGCTTTATAGTATTGACGTTTGCCGAGTTTCAATCGATTGCTGAATTTGGTCTGTTATCCGCAGTCACCATCAGTTTGGCCTTGATAGCCGACTTACTCATCACCCCTGCTCTGCTACTCAGTGTGCCATTGATCACTTACTGGGATTTATTAAGCTTGTCGATGAGTCAAAATGTCATTGACACCAGCCCCTTATTCAAAGGCATGACCAAGGGCGAAATTAAACGTTTTGCGTTAATGGGTCACATCGAAAACGAACAAGCCGGTGAGCTGATTATTCGCCAAGGAGAGGCTGGCGATTCGATGTTATTACTGCTCAAAGGCGAGTTGAACATTTTGGTCAAAAACGCTCAGGGGACAAATATCAAACTTGCCACCGTTGCCCCGGGTGAAATTATTGGTGAAATGTCTTTATTATCTCATGACGCCCGCTCTGCCAGTGTGGAAGTTCAAAGCGATGCTCAATTCCTCAAGATTGATGCTCGTGTGTTAGACAAAGTTGATCACAGCTATCCTCGTTTAGCGATAAAAATCCGTAAAAATATCGCTAAAATCTTGGTCGCACGACTTAAAACATCCAATCAGAATTATATTGGAGTGTTGGAGTAATGCTGCGGCATTATCCATCGCTATCCCAGCCTAAAAATCACCAAGCCAGTGATTATTATTTGGTTATCTGCACTTTTTACTGCCTCAGTTGCGTGCTTGTTAGCAGCGCCAGCCAGTCAACTAACTTTGAATGGATATGGGCCTTGTTTGGCTGGCTAACGCTGGCCACCATGCTTAGGGGCGAACCCTTGCTGGTCCGGCTACAAGTGCTTGTGGCCATCGTATTTGCGACTTTGGGCGAGTTCTATGCCTCGGTCTATATGGGCGGTTATATCTACCAGTACGGTGGCGTACCAGCCTATGTGCCTGCCGGCCATGGCATGGTCTATTTATCAGCCATTGCACTGGGACGTTCAGCGTTGTTTCAAAATCATGCTCGGGCCATTACTGTGGTGGTGGTTTTACTGGGTAGTGGCTGGTCTTTATGGGGATTGAATGCGCCCAATCAGCAAACGGATGTCACTGGTTCGTTATTGTTCTGCATATTCTTGCTGTGTTTATTATATGGTCGCAACCCGATGGTTTATTTGGGCGCTTTTTTTGTCACCAGTTTCTTGGAAATTGTTGGCACGGGTACGCAGGTATGGTATTGGGTGGTGATTGATCCGGCCTCTGGTTTGCCCCAGGGCAATCCTCCCAGCGGTGTCGCGGCGTATTATTGTATGGTTGATGCCGTCGCCATCGGCATAGCGCCGATATTGTTGAAGTGGTTTAAAGCCGTAGGGTGGGCACGTTTTTTGTGCCCACGCGTAACGCACCAGCCAAAGACAAACCCTGAACAAAGGTTGCCAAAGTAACGCACGCGTGACGCACCAGCCAAAGACAAACCCTGAACAAAGATAACCGTAACCTTTAACCTCACGCGTGGGCAAAAAAACCATGCCCACCCTACGCCATTCCATAGCAAGTTTCGGCTTCGATTAATACCCCAAGTCCACCAAGTCCTGATCAAATTGCACCAGTAAACCGGTGGCCAAATCCTGCAAAGCCTGCCGATAAATATTGTCAGAAAAAATAACCACAGCCTCGATTGCTCGTTTAATTTCACTTTCAATCTGGCTATGGGTATACGCTAATGCGTCGGTCTCGATACAGATTTGACCAATCACCTGTGCAGCAGGTTGCCCTGTTTGGATCAGCTGGCGTAAAGCAGGGTTAGCCTGATGTAACCCTCTAATCACGATGAAGGGCAGATTAGATTGTTTATGTTGATCGGCTTCATTGGCCCGAATACTACATAACGTCTCTTCGATGATTTGCACCGCCATGCCCAGATGCAGCGCATAATCACATAATGCTTGGCTTTGTGTTTCAGTGCAGTGCGCCAATTCACCCACCACTTGTGCAAGACTGGTATAATAAAGACATGACTTTCGTTTTAGT
>JBLGCB010000475.1:0-5257 GCA_047617105.1 Phenylobacterium sp.
GTTTGACGGTAAGCTTTCTGCCAACATCACCAATCAAGCCCTAGCCGACGAATTTACTGCCGCAGGCCCTGGCATTGCAGCGTATTTTGAAGCCCGAGAATTCAACAAAGCGATCAGACAAATCATGGCGCTGGCCGATAAAGCCAACCAGTATATTGATGCACAAGCGCCATGGGTGACGATTAAAGACCCAGAGTTGCAAACCGCTACCCACGAAACCTGCTCATTGGGCATCAATTTATTCCGTATTCTGATGATTTATTTGCAGCCAGTATTGCCTAACATGGCGCAGCACGCCGAAGCGTTTGTCAACGACAGCTTTAACTGGTTAGGTGCACAAACCTTGTTAACCGACCATGCCATCAACAAATTCAAACCGTTGATGCAGCGCGTTGAGCCAGCTAAAATTGAAAAGATGGTTGAAGCGTCGAAAGATAATTTACAGCCGACCGCAGCGCCCGTCGTCGCAGCACCAACTGGTCCAGTTGATCAAATCGCCGCCGAACCGATTGCCGATGAAATCACTTTTGATGAATTTGCTAAAGTCGATTTACGTATCGTGCGAATAGCCAAAGCAGAACATGTTGATGGTGCCAAGAAGCTACTGCGCTTAGAGTTGGCCTTTAGTGATGAAGATGGCAGCGAAAAACGTCAAGTGTTTGCCGGGATTAAATCGGCTTATCAGCCAGAAGAGTTACAAGGAAAATTGACCGTGATGGTCGCTAACCTTGCGCCTCGTAAGATGAAATTTGGCATGTCTGAGGGCATGGTATTAGCAGCAGGTCCTGGTGGCAAAGATATTTTTGTGCTGAGTCCTGATGACGGTGCTTTGCCTGGTATGCGGGTGATGTAGAGCGTAGATTCAATTTTCGCCTGCGGTTTACGCCGCAGGCGAAGTATGACCAATCAACGATGATTTTGCACCACTAAAACCACCTTGCCCATGTTACGATTGCTCTGTATATACTCATGAGCGCTCACCGCATCATGCCAATCAAACACCTTATCGACCACAGGTTTAATACCGACCTCACCTTCCGCGCACAAACCTTGATAAAAATCCGCCTTAAAGCGGTTTATCAACACGGTTTTATATTCATCACTGCGATTACGCAAAGTTGATGCTTGAATCGTGATACGCTTGCCCAGCATTTTGGCCATATCTAACGATTCAACAAAACGCCCGCCCATAATCGCCAACACCACAATTTTACCATCCATGGTCAGGCAGTTAATATCACGGTTAATGTACTCACCAGCGATGCAATCCACCGCCAAATTGACCGCCAGCTTATGTTGTTTGATCACACTAACAAAATCTTCTTGGTGATAGTTTATTGCCAAATCTGCGCCCAGTTGCTGGCAAAACGTCTTTTTTTCTTCACTGCCCACGGTCACAATCACGGTTGCGCCACGGGCTTTGGCCAATTGAATGGCAGCAGTGCCAACACCGCTGGCACCAGCATGAATCAATACAGTCGATACTGATTCATCTAACCCTCCAATCTGCACCAACGCCTGATAAGCAGTCAAAAACACTTCGGCCACCGCTGCGCCTTGCTGACAACTCAGGTTGGCAGGTAATTCAAAGGCATGTTCAGCGCGCAAAACGCAATATTCGGCGTAAGCCCCACCCGCAACCAGACCAAACACTTCTTTACCCAGCCACTGTTGTTTAAGCTCAGAGCCAGCTGCACCAACCACTTCCCCGCACACTTCCAGCCCCAAGATTTCGCTCTCGCCTTTGGGCGCCGGGTATTTGCCCTGGCGCTGTAAAATGTCAGCTCGATTAACGCCAATAGCACTGACTTTAACCAACAACTCACCTTCGCCCGTTATGGGTTTATCGGTTTGCGCCAAGGTCATGACACTGGCTTCGCCAAATGTCGGAATATCTATAAATTGCATCATTTTAATACACCTTAAGTTCTGCCATATAACTTAGCTCCATGTCATTGTCATCCGGGGCAAAAAACAACGTCACACCATAAGTATCGCCGTCAAACTCAAGCTGTTCTTCAGTACCAACCGCGTCTGTTGTTAACACCGCCTTTGCCTGAACAAAACTCTGCCCTTGTTTTAACATGCCTAAGCGCCACGGCCAGGGTTTAGACGTCTGTTTAATTACCAGCGTTTGCTCCAGCAATTGAATCCCCGCTAACTCGTCTGCTGCCGAACGAAGCAATATATGCGAATCATAAATTTCTATTTCGTTGCTGACCGACAGGGTAATACGACCAATCGGTTCCCCCAGCTTGGCTCGCAAACTCGCCAGGTCGGTGTCTTGGCCTAATTTTAACTGCTGGTAGGTTTGATTAATGGCCGAATATAACGTCGCTTGTTGCGCTGCATCAGGCAAGCGATAGTTGGTCTGTGGCTGATACGCTTTTGTTTGCAGGGTGAACCCGGTCAAATCATACGACTCAACCCCGGTGATACTCTGGCGATAAGCAAATTGCAGCGCCAACACCTGACCATTTTGTTCGACCAACAAACGGTTATCTTTGGTTAACGTCGCGGGGCCGCTAACCGATCTAACATCTTTTAATGCCGCTAGCACCTGAGCCAAAGTGGCTCTCAAGCCGACTTTATTATTGACTTTCCAGCCTTTATTATCAAAAAAACCACGCATCGGCACTTCGTTAACCACCTCAATACTAAGTAATGAAGTATCACTGATTCGCACCAGCTTATTCCCCTGAAAATGCAGCCAATGGCGACGGCCAAAACCAATCACCAATTCTTTCTCTAACACCGCCAGTTCAACACTTGGCGTGCCCCAAATGGCAATCACTTGCTGATAACTCATGCCCAACTTAACCCCATACACGCCATTTTTAATGGAGACTTCATGATTGCTCAGTTTAGGGTGGTTCAGACGGGCTTTTTCGGGCAGTTCGATGGCCACTGAAATGGTTGACACCACCATCGGGGTATAACCGATAATCTGTTGCCCCTTATGGTTATATGGCGCTGGCAGGTTCTCGCTAGTCGCATTTTCAAGCGACTTTGCATCACAATTTTTGATTAAGCGGGCGGTATAACGCAAACGTGTCACCAATCGTGCCGCTTCAACCTCAGTGCCAATCTGCTTAAGTTGACGCTTCATTAAAATAATGGCATCGGCCCCCCGCTCGCTGGCCTTATTGCGCAGTTTATGCAGCAACTTGGGAATAGCTTTGGTCAGTTTATCGTGCTGTGCCTGCCCTGGTGACGCAGGCACAATCACATGTACTTTGATAACATCAATCACTTGATGGTCGCAGTTGGGAAAGAAATCTAAAATCGGTGGCGACTGATGGTTTGCCAGCGCTTGGGTGGCAAAACCCAATGCTAATACCAATAAAAGCGCAGCCTTATACCTGAGTAATCGTGGGCTGATGACGGATTGATACAACATAAACGACGATGTCCTTTTTTAACAGATGCTGAGCATTATAGTGATTTCACTGAAAAACGACACTCAAATTAATGATATAGTATTTGCCTTGGGCATTAACGATTATTTTCTTGCAAAAGGTCTTAGCATGATTTGGGCAATACAACGTTTAAAGTGGATTTTGGCCACCGGGTTATTGAGCATGACAGTATTTGCCGTTGCAGGTGAAGGAGCCAGTGCAAAGGTAAGTGTAATGCCCGGCGCGAAACCCTTTAATCAACCACTGGCCACACAACTGTTGGCGATGAAAGCAAAAAGAGGCCCCAGTTATCAGCCACGAACACGCCATCTTAACCCCGATGGTTCGGCCAAATATACCAACCGTTTATTTCTTCAATCAAGCCTTTACCTGCTGCAACATGCCCACAATCCGGTCAACTGGTATCCTTGGGGTGATGAGGCTTTTGCCGCCGCCAAAAAGCGCAATTTGCCAGTGTTGCTGAGTATCGGCTATTCGACCTGTCATTGGTGTCATGTGATGGAAGAAGAATCGTTTGAAGATCCAAAAATCGCCCAATATCTCAATGAAAACTATATCGCCATCAAGGTTGACCGTGAAGAACACCCCGATGTCGACAGCACCTATATGGCCGCGGTTCAGGCCATGACTGGCAGCGGCGGCTGGCCCATGACCAGTTGGCTTACCCCGGATAAAAAACCTTTTTATGGCGGCACTTATTTTCCACCCTACGACGGCGATCGCGGTGTTCAGCTGGGGTTATATACCCTGTTGCAACGGTTTAGCACCATTTATCACAGCAAGCCCGACAAGGTTGCACAACAAAGCCAAATGCTGGTCGATTACATTAAAGACCTATCGGCCCCTGGTGAGCTCAGCAAAAACCTGCCCGACGCCACAGCGCTAAAAAATGCATTCTACCGCTACTCAGCCAAGTTTGACGCCACCGACGGCGGCATGTCACAGGTGCCCAAATTCCCCGGCAACCTGCCCACCCGATTCTTATTACGTTATTTTCATCGTAGCGGCGATAAAAAAGCCCTCGATATGGCCACTTTAAGCTTAAAGAAGATGGCGAGTGGCGGCATATACGATCATATTGGTGGTGGTTTTCACCGCTACAGCACCGATGGTCGCTGGCTGGTGCCCCATTTTGAAAAGATGCTGTACGACAATGCGTTGATGGCCATGGCCTATCTAGAAGGATATCAGGCAACGGGCGAGCCAGATTTTCTTCGCGTCACCAACGAAATATTGCGTTATGTTCAACGAGATATGACCTCTAAAAACGGCGGTTTTTATTCAGCCACCGACGCCGATAGCCTAATCAGCGGGAATCAAGAGAGCGGCAGTCAAGAGAGCCAAGAAGGTTATTACTTTACTTGGACAGCAAAAGAGCTAGATCAATTGCTACCGAAAGAAACAGCAAAAATAGTCAAAGCGTATTATGCCGTCACCGAGGCTGGCAACTTTGAGGGGCGAAACATTCTTCATACTCCCAAAGATGCCGCTGCGGTTGCGCAACAGTTGCAAATCTCTGAAGACACATTACGCACTGTGGTGAATGATGCCAAGGCCATCTTATACCAGGCCCGTGAACGCAAACCTCTACCTCTGCGAGATGAAAAGATTATCACCGCTTGGAATGGATTGATGATCTCCGCCTTTGCACGAGCCGGGCTAATGCTTGACGACCAAGATTACATTAACCAAGCCGTCAAAGCAGCTAGCTTCATTAAAAACAATATGGTCAACCAGGGTCGTTTGTTTCGCAGTTATCAGCAAGGTTTGGCCAAACACGATGGCTACTTGACCGATTACACCTTTTATATTGCCGGGCTATTAGATTTGTATGAGGC
>JBLGCB010000476.1:0-5185 GCA_047617105.1 Phenylobacterium sp.
TACTACGCATCTATGGTGCGGTTTTACTGGCCTGGTGGTCGCCTTGCCAATGGCCAAGCGGGTTATAAAGGATGAAGAATCCCAACTCGCCAAATCAATATCTGTGGCAACAAAACACTCAGGATTATAGGCGTAAAAATCGTGATGCTGATGCTCAAATTCATTGCCACAACGCTGCTGTACCACGCGATTGAGTGCGTTTTTTGCCACATCTGGCAAGGTAAATGTCGCCTTGTTATGCATCTCCAGCAATACATCCAATAACGGCGAAGCTCGGGTATATTCCTTGGGGATTGGCGGGTCACCCGCCAATTGAACAAATGCCATATCGCAGCCTTTGTCTGTCAAGGTCTGGCACAATACAGCAAACTCACCCTCTGCCATTATCCATTGCAAATCATCATCTAAAACCAGACCGATCCCACCATGAGACCGCATCATTCGTTGTAAATGCTGTTGACACAAATTTCGACTTTTATGGATGGGTAAAAAAGTGTTGGTTCGATAAATCACCTCAACGTTTTCAGCTAAGCCAAGTTCGTCACAACGATCACCAAACAACACCGCAGAAAAAGTCAATTGCCGACCCGCTAGATGATGTTCAATACTGTCAATCATTGACTGACAAGCAGCAGGTTCAGCGGTGGCAAAAACAATATGGACAGGACAATGCAACATAACCCCCTACTAACCTTTAAACACTTTTAATAAGCCCGAATAAAACGGACAAACTGTTGGCGATACAACTGTAATCTTTCGGCATCCAATGATTCATTTTTACAGTGGATTTGATGCAATTTATCGTTGGGGCCAAAGCCGATATAAACCGCTTTGCTGGGTAAATTGCTTAACAATGGACAGCTTCTGACCCCATTGAGTTTGTTTAGATGACGATATTCTAAGCGATGGGATCCAAGGGTTTGCTCAAGTAGTGGCTGCCAGCCCGTTAGCGCATTGGCTGGCAGGGTCGGCGACCACAAAAATGCCAGTGGTTGGCGTTGCTCAATATCAAAAAATCCGGTTTCTTCAACAAATACATTCCCCGCAAATTGTGCGATCTCTGCGGCCATCAGTTTGGTCGCCACCCTTTCTCCTCGAATGATTTCTTCTTCTCCCTGAATCAACCAAAGGATGTTTGGTAACTCAAACCCCGATGCCACCACTTTACTTAACGCTTCAATACGGGCATATAGCGGCCCTTTATTATCTGCAATGCCCCGACCATATAAACGTCCGTCGATAAGTTGCAAGACAAACGGGTCTTGGCTTTTCCATGGTTCATTTGCTCTAACCGGGGCGACATCATAATGGTTATACAGCACCAATTTTTTATCAGCACTACCTTTGCGAGCCGTAAAACTCGCCACCAGTAAAGGCTGCTCGGTGGTATCCTGCCCTTCAATGCGGCAGCAAAAGCCGATACTCACAAGGGTCGAACTTAACCATTGCAGCATCTGTTGGTTTTCAGCGGCTAACCCCACCATTGAGCGGATCGCAATCAATGCTGATAACCTGTTAATATCCAGCGTCATTGAAACAGCTCCTGGTGATCATGATTAATGGCATGAAATACGCCATGACTGTTGAGCAGCTGATGGCCGCTTTGTCTTATCTCGTTTAACGCCCGTTGATGGGGCACCAACAATAAAATCGCATCGTATATCATGGTGGGTAAGCGCTGATGCAGCGGGCAAGACAGTGATAAAGCTGCGGGACTCACCAGCGGATCATAAATATCAGGCTCAAGGCCAAAGGTTTGTAATTCTTCTACCACAGCAAGCGCTTTTGAATTGCGACAATCAGGGCAATCGGGTTTAAAGGTAATGCCAATCACCAACACCTTCAGTGTCTTGACTTGTAATCCTGCCAAGGTCAGTTTTTTGATGAATTCAGCCGCCATACAAGTCACCATCGCTTCATTGGTAAAACGGGCGGCTTCGGTCATTGTTGATGGCACAGCCAGCGCTTTTTGGCTGTGAATAAGATAATATGGATCAACGGCAACACAATGCCCACCCACTAGACCCGGCCTGAAATCAACAAAATTCCACTTGCTGCGGGCACAAGCCAATACCTGGTCAAAATCCAGCTCCAGGCTGTTAGCCAGCAACCGCATTTCGTTGATAAATGCGATATTAATATCACGTTGGGTGTTTTCAATCAGTTTCGACAATTCTGCCGTTTTGATGTTTTGCGCCTCAACAATCCCCGCGGTAATAATTTTTCCATAGATGCGTCTAAGCAAACATAAAGTGGTTTCATCCATGGCGCTGATCACCTTGGTCACCAATGTCACACTGTGCGCCACATCTGCCGGGTTGATCCGTTCTGGGCTATAACCGAGTTTAAAATCGACACTGGCACGCAAACCACTGGCCTGTTCCAGGGTTTGGGCAAAATCTCTTTCGGTAAATCCTGGGTAAACCGTCGATTCTAACACCACGGTATCACCAGCGACCAAATACAATCCCACCACCTGCGCGGCTTCGATAACTCGGCTTAAATCTGGTGCATTATGACCATCAACTGGTGTCGACATTGCGATGATAAACACGTTGCATGAACCAATATCCGCTGAACGGGTCGTAAACACTAACTGTTGAGCCGCCAAAAAAACATCTTCGCCAACTTCTCCATGGTCATCTTGGCGCTGTTTTAATCGTTTGATCCGTTGCTCGTCCGTATCATAGCCGACGGTATTAAAATGTTGTCCTAGTGCCAACGCCAATCCCAGTCCGACATATCCCAGACCGACAACGCCAATGTCTAATGCGTCCTCACTCACCATATAGTATCTCCCACTGTTTATAACCCGAGCTAAACACATTACGCGATCGCAGTTGCTCATAGGCGGCGGCACCAATCCACAGGCTTTGGACAACCGCCATGACCTTGGCCTCGTCAGCGTCGTTATTACCGGCCAATACCGCTGCCATCACTTTTTGACGGTTGGTCGCATCGGCCAATAACTCGCCCAAAGTGCCTGATTGTTGTAAGATTTGCGCAATCTGAGTTGTTACCCGTTTTTTCGCGTTAAACATACCCTGCTTTGCGCTGTGCCCTTGGTGTTTATTGACCACAGTGTTGCCCATGCCTTGCTCATCGACTTTATAAGTACCGCCAGTGGCTTCACCAAATACTGGAAACTCATCATCATTAAACACTTGTCCGGGTCGTACCGTCACCTGGGCGTTGACTGGGTGCCAACTGGCATTTTGCGGCCAAAAACGACTCTGTTGTGGCACCCACAATCCGATATGGGCGATTCGACTATGCCCTTTTACCGTACTCGCCGCGCTTCGATGCCAAGTTCTACTGTGCAACATCACCACGTCCCCCTCACACGCGGGGATCAGCCATGTTGGGCCATCTTGAGGCAAACTTTCCTGCTCATACATAAAATCCACTGGCTCAGATTCACCCCATTGATGTGAGCCATCGGCGACCTCTAGGCAACCTTGTTCAGCCGATACATCCTGCAAAGCTGTCCAGGTGGACATCCCAGTACGATCGACTGGCCAATACATCGAATCCTGATGCCATGGGATTTGGCCATTGCAGTGTTCGATTGATTTGCAAATAATCTTATCATGGAACAAACGGCAGCCAGGCAACTCAAAACTCTGACTGGCCAGCCGCGCCAGCGGGTTTTGTAGCACTTTGGCAAAAGCTTTTTGTTGTTTCCATAAGTCGCGCCATTGACAAATGACTTGCAGATACTGCTGAGTCTCGCAACCGATGCTGGTGGCTTGGGTATCCACCATTTGTTGCCAACCTTGGCGCATTTGTTGACATTCATCGGTAGAAACCGCATCGCTAATTAACACCCAGCCATGGCGCTGATAAAATTCAATTGCTTCGCTATCGAATTGGGTAAAACGGGTGGTATTAATGATCATAAAGCACCTTCCAGCTTTGTTGAATCAGGTGAACCAGCCGCTCACCTTGGTTAAAGTGTTGTCGCAACCACTGCATAATTTGTGCTGGCTGTGCCTCAAAGGTGTTGCCAGGAAACGATGTGATTTGATTGTCTCTGAGTAAAAAACCAGCCTCTGGTTGCCAACGAGTCACTCGTATACCGGTTAAAAACGGCCCAAACCCCGCCTCTTGATAATGCCTATGGCGGATGTCATCAAATACCTGGTAGTGACAGGGTTCGACAGTAAAGTGCTGGTTTATTTTTGTACCGATATGTCCGAGGATATTCTGGCGCAGATAAAATCGTCCCTCATCAAATTGTAATTGATATTCGAAACCGAGAAACTGGGCACGGCTGCCATGAAGGATAGGTAAAGGCTGCAAATAAGGAAAACCGTTGCCTAAGTCCAGCCAGTAAGACTCTCCCGACAACTCCACTACAATGCCAATATGGCAATCAGGTTGCGCCATCGACCCTCTAAGAAACCCGACAGAAAAGCCGAGTTGGTGTAACAAAGCGACAAAAAAAGGATTCATGGTATTGCACAAGCCACCAATGCCCGACAGCATATCGTCAATGATTTGTGCCGGGGTTGGCGGCACCCGTTCACGGGTCAGCATGGTCAAGTTTTGAAAAGGGATCTGCGCATAAACGGCCATCACCAGGGTTTGCAAAAACGCCAAACTCGGTGGTTTGGCGCTGACCCCCAGCAGCCTCAGAAAATCGTTTGCCTGAGATTCACTCAACCAGTCTTCAATACCGCTGCGGTAAGAGGGCTTAAATAATGTTGTCAATGGTATCTCCTTGTTTGAACCATGTTCTGCGTATCACTGCACAATTGTCATAACTTCGGTCGACGCCAAGTACAGTAAAATCACGCCAATGTTGCAATAACGATGAATGGCCGCCATGTGGCAGACATAAACCTTGTAACTGCTTTACTCCTAATGTTGTCAGCCAGGCCATGGCATCCTCAATCTCTGTAGACAACTGTGACAAAGACAAACCCGACCAAATCCGATGGCTAGTGCCATGCACCCCCATAGTAATGCCGCAATGGTGATAGTAACGTAGCTGGTTTTCGGTCAGAAATGGGGCTGATTGGCGGTGATCGCTGGTGATATTAAACCACCGACGTCGCAAAAGTCTGTATCGGTGGGCATCCAACCGCCGTAAGATCCGCTTAAGCCGACCGCTACTCAAAGAATCAAATATCTGGCGGCTAACGTTATCGGTATTTTGCAACCAGGCGACCATATCATCAAT
>JBLGCB010000477.1:0-5182 GCA_047617105.1 Phenylobacterium sp.
CTTGTGGGTCAGCTTGAGGTGTAATACCTCAGTTAATTGTGCTTTTTGTGCCTCGGTTAATGCGGCGTTGTCACTGTTTGACAGCACAAACATATCTTCGGCCTTTTCACCAATGGTGGTGATTTTGGCTGAGTGAATACTGAGCTTACACTCTTTGAATATTTGACCAATTTGGACCAACAAACCCGGCGTATCCAGTGCGGTGATTTCTACCAAGGTGTTGACCTTACTGGCCGAGGGTAAAAAATCGACTTTGGGTTTGATGGTAAATTGTTTGATTTTGCGTGAGATCCGCTGTGGCGGATAACGTTTTTTGCCTTCAGCTTGCAATACCCTTAATAATGTCTTTTCAATGGTCGCTGCCCGGCTTTTAGTGGCGATGGGCTGACCGTTTTTTTCCAGTACAATAAAGGTATTGGTGGCATAACCATCTTTGCTGCGCATCAACTGAGCATCGAGAATGTGCAGCCGTTTGTCATCTAATGCCGATACCACTTTAATAAACATATCGGGTTGCAAAGGATAATAGATAAATATCGGAGTGCCGCCGCGCAGCGGTACTTCACGCACCTGAATCAGCGGTTTGTCGAGTTCATGGTGGTTTAAAATACTGGCCGTTTGCCAGCAGATTTGCTCGGAGCTGTAGTGGGCAAAATAGTTGGCCGGAAAACGTGACCACAATTGGACGACTTGTTGATCGTTAAATCCCAGTTCTAATAATTGCGCTTTGGCATCAAAGCGACGATCTTTGATCGCTGCTCGAATATCTAGCGGTTTTTCAAGTCCTCGGCGTAATGCTTTTTGACTGAACAAGTATAAATCTTGGAATAACGACGCTTTCCAGCTGTTCCATAAGGTATTGTTGGTGGCACAAACATCGGCCACCGTTAAGCAATAAAGATAATCTAAACGACCTTCATCACGCACCAATTCAACAAAGTCTTTGATAATTTGTGGATCGTAAATATCTTTACGCTGGGCGGTGACCGACAATAGCAGGTGGTTTTTCACCAACCATACCAATAACTTAGTGTCGTATTGGCTCAATTGGTGGACCCGTGAGAACTCTTCGACATCAATCGCCCCCAGTACTGAATGCATACCACCACGGCCTTTGGCAATGTCATGAAACATGGCGGCCAGAAACAAGATTTCGGGTTTGGCAAAACGGATCGCGACGTCGTTACATAAGGGGAATTCAGTGCTGGCACTTTTATCAAAAAATCGACTGCAATTTTCTAGTACTTTAATGGTATGTTCATCAACGGTATAAGCATGAAACAGGTCAAATTGCATCTGTCCGACAATGGGTCGCCACCAAGGCAGATAAGCGGCCAAAATGCCGTGTTTGTGCATCAGCATAACGGCATTAATCATTCCCTTCGGTTGTTTGAATATCTTGATAAAGAGGCTTTGGCACGCTTCGAAATCTTGCAAATCACCCATACTGCGGTGACGAAAGCGACGTAACTGGCGAATGGTGGAAGAGTGAATACCTTTGATTTTGGGATTTTCGGCAACATGTAAAAACAGTTGCACCAAGTTATGGCGCTGAAAAAAGACGTGATCGTGACGAGTTTCGATCAGTTGATCGTTGGTTTGGTAATTTTCATCAATGATGTTAATGACGGGAGGATTCTTTTGACCAATAATCGCCATTTGGTAGTGGTGTAATAACATTTCATTGAGTTCGATCACCCGTTGCAATACCCGAAAAAGTCGTTTCATCATCCGTTCGACCGATATTTTACCATGGTTACCAAAACCGAGGCGGTTGGCGACGGCGGGTTGGTAATCAAATAATAACCGATTCTCACCCTTTTTAGGCGCTTCCAGATGTAGCGCAAAACGCATGGTCCATAATAGGTTCTGACTTTCAATCAGTTCTTGGTATTCTTCTTCGGTGAGAAAGTTGTGGCGTAACAGCTTTTTACCATTGCCAAACATCAGGTGATATTTGCCTATCCAGGCAATGGTTTGGATATCACGTAAACAACCCGGGTTGGCTTTTAAATTGGGTTCGAGGGTGTAGGTGACGCCATTATATTTTTGGTGACGCTGTGACTGTTCATCCACTTTGGCAATGAAAAAATCTTGTGAACTCCACGGTACGGTCTCTTTGAGGCGTTTTCTCAGGGTATTAAAATAGACTTTGACACCGGCCAATAAACGCATTTCGATAAGCGTCGTGGCGATGGTGATGTCCTGAACGGATTTACTGATGGTGTCTTCAATTGACCGAACACTGTGGCCGATGTCCAGCTTTAAATCCCATAACATGCTGATAAAACCTTCAATTTTATGGATTGTCGAAGGGGGTAGCTCGTTATTGGTTAAAATCAGCAAATCAATATCAGAGCGCGGATGCAATTCGCCACGACCATAACCGCCCACGGCAATCAGGGTGACATTACGGTCTTTGTCTAGACCCATATGCGACCAAAGGCTATTGAGCATCTGATCGACAAATAATGCCCGTGCCTGAATCAAATCGACCACCGGAACGCGGCCAAAGGATTCGGCCAGCCAGTCATAAAGCGCTTGCTGGGCATCGAGCAGATTGTCTTTGTCAAACGGGTGCTTTAAGGCGTCGCTGATGGCCTGTGGAATTAACATTTTGATATCCTTGTTATTTTTTGCATCTAATCATTTCGCCGTTAAGCCAACTTTAAGGTATTAGCTTTGATGTTGATAAACGCGTTGTAAATCCGACTGTTCTTCATCGCGCAGGGTGAGTATCTCAACGCCATCTTCGGTGACCAGCAGCGTGTGCTCGAACTGGGCGGACAAACTGCGGTCTTTGGTGACAACGGTCCACTTATCTTTTAATACCTTTGAGTGGCGCTTACCGGCGTTGAGCATCGGTTCGATGGTAAAGCACATACCCGGTACTAGCGTTTCGCCAGTGCCGACGCGACCATAATGCAACACTTGTGGTTCTTCATGAAAAACTTCACCAATGCCATGACCGCAGTATTCGCGAACGATGCTGTAGTTGGCACCTTCAGCATGTTTTTGAATGGCATTGCCAATAGTACCTAATTGAATTCCTGGCTTGACCATTTTAATCGCCAAGTAGAGGCTTTCTTGGGCCACTTTGACCAAACGATTGGCCATAATGCTGGTTTTGCCGATCATAAACATTTTACTGGTATCGCCGTGGTAACCATCTTTGATCACCGTAATGTCGATATTGACGATATCACCCTCTTTGAGTTTCTTGTCGCAGGGAATGCCATGACAGATGACCTGATTGATGGAAGTGCAAATCGATTTCGGGAAACCATGATAATCCAACGGGGCAGGAACCACCTTTTGTTCATCGACCATAAAATCGTGACAGATGGCGTTGAGCTCATCGGTGGTGATACCAGCTTTGACATGCGGTTCTATCATATCAAGTACGTCTGCCGCTAATTTTCCGGCGACTCGCATTTTTTCTATTTCCTCAGCCGATTTGATAGTAATGCCCATTAACTTTCCTATTTGTTTGCTTTTCATGCCAATTTGCGGCTTTTTACGGCAAATTGACCTTTGATGATTGAACTGTCCACGTAAAACATGGTATAAAGCTGCCGAAATTTGGCGAGAACGCTATTGTCGTGTTTTCTGCGAAGTTTTAAAACATTATTCTCAAACTTTTTTTTTCGACGGTTTTGTCACCAGCCTGAAATGGGCGCAATGACACGATTTGTCGGGGCGAAATTTGATAATAACTTAATATTTAATCCACATACATCGTTAAAATTGAGCCGGGGTGCCATTAATTTGGTCGGACTTATGGGATGTATGAACGCCTAACCCCAATAATTGAGGAAATAACTATCATGGCAAATGTATCAATGCGCGATCTGCTACAAGCAGGTGTTCACTTCGGTCATCAAACTCGCTACTGGAACCCTAAAATGAAGCCTTTCATTTTTGGTTCACGTAACAAAGTTCATATCATCAACTTAGAGCACACTGTGCCTATGTTTAATGATGCATTGGCTTTTTTACAAAACGTATCGTCTAAAAAAGGAAAAATCCTTTTTGTTGGTACCAAACGCGCAGCCGCTGATTCAATCAAAGAAGCAGCATTACGTTGTGACCAGTTTTATGTTAACCACCGCTGGTTAGGCGGCATGTTGACTAACTGGAAAACAGTACGCCAGTCAATTAAACGTCTTAAAGATTATGAAATCCAAAGCAACGACGGTACTTTTGACAAGTTGACCAAGAAAGAGGCGTTAATGCGCACTCGTGATATGGAAAAACTAGACAAGAGCCTTGGCGGCATTAAGAACATGGCCGGCTTACCTGATGCAATCTTCATCATCGGTGCAGACCACGAGCATATCGCTATCGCAGAAGCCAACAACTTGGGTATCCCAGTTGTAGCTGTTGTTGATACTAACTCTAGCCCAGACAACATCGATTATGTTGTTCCAGGTAATGACGATGCGGTTCGTGCTATCCAGTTGTACGCCAATGCTGTAGCTGATGTTGCTATTGCTGGTCGTGATAACACCATCGAAGTTCAAGCTGAAGAAGAAGACAGCTTTGTTGCTGAAACTGAACAGTAAGAATGTTTGCTGAAACCGAACAGTAAGAATTTCTGCTGTTTGCTTTAAATTTTTAACGGGTATTTTTTGTCATCATAGCTTCATCTTGTTGACTTAACTTACCCGTATTTAACTTTTCAAATCTTGAGGATACTTTATAATGGCAATTACTGCTGCGCAGGTTAAAGAATTACGTGAACGTACCGCTGCTGGTATGATGGATTGTAAAAAAGCATTGGTAGAAACCGATGGCGATATGGAAGCGGCAATCGAATTCATGCGCAAAAATGGTCAAGCAAAAGCGGCCAAAAAAGCAGGTCGTATCGCAGCTGAAGGTACTATCATCATCAAATCAAATGCTGGCGTTGCTGCATTGGTTGAGATGAACTGTGAAACTGATTTTGTTGCTCGTGATGAGAGCTTCTTAGCTTTTGCTAACGAAGTGGCTGATTTGGCCTTAGCGGGTAAAATCACCGATATCGAAGTTTTAAGAGCAGCCAGCCTTGGTGAAATGACCGTTGAAGAAAAACGTTCAACGCTTGTAACCAAAATTGGTGAGAACATGAATGTTCGTCGTGTGTCTATCGTTGAAGGTGAAAACCTTGGCGTGTACACTCACGGTGGTCGCATTGGTGTTG
>JBLGCB010000478.1:0-5177 GCA_047617105.1 Phenylobacterium sp.
CAATTTTGATTGTAACTGTTCAACGCACTCATTTTTCGCACCATAACGGCGTTATTGTCGTACTCAAACAGTTACATATGACCTATATGCGCCTATTTTCCGTGCGACAATGCCTTGTTCTGAAGCAAAATCTAAGCACGCTGAATAGTTACTTATAATTTTATTATCTATTCTTACTTTAGGCGGCCAGTATAGAGCGGATCGCCAGCGCTAGCACCATTTAATTTTTGTTTTCACATCGCTTTGATTTTGCATTACAATTGCCGACCCTAGAGCTACATTAAAGCAGCATCTACTTTACTAAAAAAAACAGGAATATTATGAACAAAAGTATCATCACCAATGCGATTGCCTTGGCGGTTTTTGTTATCGGTTATGTTTTAAAGCAACCTATTATTTTGTCTGTCGGTCTGTTTGCACTTTCAGGTGCCATCACCAACTGGCTGGCCGTGCATATGCTGTTTGAAAAAGTGCCCGGTTTGTATGGCTCTGGGGTTATCCCTGCTCGCTTTGAAGAGTTTAAAGCGGCGATTCAAAAACTGATGATGGAACAATTTTTTACCGATGAGAATATCAACAAATTTATTAGCAGCTCCGCTGGTTCAAAACTGCAATTAGGTCCGGTGATTGAACATGTCGATTTGAGTCCATCATTTGAAGCTTTGGTAGAAGTGATTAAAGGTTCCTCATTTGGTGGCATGTTAGGCATGGTTGGCGGTGAAGCGGCATTAACACCGATGAAAGAACCTTTCATTGAAAAAATGAAAGCCACCATGGTAACACTGGTTGAAAGTGACGATTTTGCTGAATCCTTAAGTAAAGGCTTAGGTGGGGATGCTGGCAGTGATGGTGGTGACAGTGCTGGACAGAGCGGCATCAAAGCCAATATTCAGGCTATCGTCGATAAACGTCTTGATGAACTGACCCCGCAACTGGTGAAAGAAATTATTCAAGAGATGATCAAAAAACACCTCGGCTGGCTGGTGGTTTGGGGCGGCGTTTTTGGTGGTTTGATTGGTTTGGTGGCTCACCTTATAAAGCAGGCGGCTTAGCCTACGCAGGTTTACCGCTATGAAAGCGAAAATCTTTATCCGGTGACTGAATCAAACCCGCTTCTACCTCTGCAAACAACGTGACTCGCTCAGCAAAACCATTACTGAGCTTGTCATCCCCTTGGGCGATGGTTTCGGCCAGCTTAAGATAATCTTGATAATGACGTGCTTCTGAACGCAGTAACGACACATAAAAGCGATTCAGCTCATCATCTAACAAGGGGGCCAGTTTAGCAAAACGCTCACAGGAGCGAGCTTCGATATAAGCGCCGATAATCAATTTATCAACCAATGCCGCGGGTTCATAACTACTCACATGTTTGATCATACCACTGGCATAACGTGCCGCCGACAAATTGGTGTAAGCCAATCCTCGTTCGGTCATGATGTTTAACACCTGTTCAAAATGATGTAACTCTTCTTTGATCAACCGCACCATTTTATCAAGAATCTGCTGATTGACCGCACTACTGGTGATTTGCTGCTTGGCTTGTTGCGGTGGCGCTTTCACCCGCAACTCACCCACCAAGCCATTTTTACTTGAACCAAACTGACCATCACCCACTTTACGATAGACATAGTCTTCATAAGGTTTAAGCCACGACAGCAACGCAGGACCACTGCTTTTATCAATCGAATATTTGCGAATCAATAAAGCGGCCGATTGCGCCGCTTTGAGTTCACAGGTGCAATGGTCTTGCAACAGAACGGGCAAGTTGACGGGTTTAATCGCTTCTTCAACCCATGCATCCGGCGTTTGACAAGACAAAAAGGCATTTATCGGTGCTAGTAGTTCGTTCATTTATTGGGTTCTTTGGTTAGGTTTGACGTTCACGGGCAGTATACGTGATGACAGTTTTAAGATAAATCGATTTACCCAGGCTATTTTCGCACAGGCTCCTGAGGTATGATGGAAGCGCGACTAAAACCAGTCATTAAAGGAGATACCATGATATTAAGCCACTTATGGGGATTGCACACCAATCCACAGCAAGAATGGCAATTGATTGATGCCAAAAAGCAAGAGCTGATTTATGTCATTTCGCATATATTACTGATCTCGCTGGTCCCAGCGATTTGTTGTTATTTTTCAGCGGTCTACCTTGGCTGGTATGTCAATGCAGACGAAATCATCACCCTAGCCCCCAAGGTCGCGTTACTCACGGCATTAAGCATGTATTGCTTGTTGGTGGGCAGCGTATTTTTGCTGGCATCATTGGCCTATAAAATGGCTGGCTTTTGCCACGCCAAAACCACCTTTAGCCAAAGCTTCGAATTGGCCTCCTATGCCGCCACCCCGCTACTGATTTGTGGATTCGCTGCGTTATACCCGCAAATCTGGTTTATGACCCTAGTGGGCAGCTGTGGTTTGTTATATTCAATCTACCTGTTGTTTTCTGGCGTGCCTATCCTAATTCATGTCAGTGAAGACAAACGCAGGGTGTATACCTATGCGCTGTTGTGTAGTGGGTTGCTGTTGCTGTTTGGGTTGGGTAGCGCGATTTTGTATATTTGGATTCAGCAGTAAAAACAAAAAAGCCCGGCTATCATAGCCGGGCTTTTTTCAATCACGATTAAAACGATTAACTCGTCACTAACTCGTCTTTAGTCTCATATTCAAAGCTAACTTCATCATCTTTGATGTCCACTTTAACGTTGCCACCATGCAACAGTTCACCAAACAATACTTCGTTAGCCAGTGGTTTTTTCAGCTTGTCTTGAATCAAACGGGCCATTGGTCTGGCACCCATGGTCTTGTCATAACCTTTTTCAGCCAACCATTCACGGGCTACTTCAGTGATTTCAAGTGATACGCCTTTTTTGTCGAGCTGAGTTTGCAGTTCAACAATAAACTTATCGACCACTTGCTGAGTGACCGCCATATCCAAATGGTTAAACCAAATGATGTTATCCAGACGATTTCTGAATTCCGGACTAAATACCCGGTTAATTTCTTCCATCGCATTGGCGGTATGGTTTTGCTCATTAAAGCCCATTGACTTACGCGTGGTTTCCCACACCCCGGCATTGGTGGTCATAATAAAGATCACATTTCTGAAATCTGCCTTACGACCAGAACTGTCGGTCAAAGTACCATGGTCCATTACCTGCAACAAGATATTGAAAATATCATGATGGGCTTTTTCCAGTTCATCTAGCAATACAATTGAATGCGGATTTTTAATCACCGCATCGGTCAGTAAACCACCCTGATCAAAACCAACATACCCTGGAGGTGCACCAATCAAACGACTGACCGCATGTTGCTCCATGTACTCAGACATATCCAGACGAATAAATTCAACGCCAAGGATTTTCGCCAACTGTTTAGAAATTTCAGTTTTACCTACCCCAGTAGGACCGGCAAACAAAAATGAACCAACTGGCTTCTCATCGTTACCCAAGCCTGAACGAGACAGGCGGATGGCCGATGACAATGCGTCAATCGACTCGTCTTGGCCAAACACCACCAATTTAAGGTTACGGTCTAGCAACTTAAGTACTTCTTTCTCAGAGGTCGATACAGACTGTTTAGGAATGCGCGCAATTTTCGCTATGATCAGCTCTATGTCCGCAACATTGATGGTTTTCTTACGCTTCGAAGATGGCATCAGCTGTTGGCTCGCCCCAGCTTCATCAATCACGTCTATCGCTTTATCGGGCAAACGACGTTCATTGATATATTTGGCCGACAATTCTGCTGCCGCCCGCAAAGCCTTATGGGTATAACGAATACTGTGGTGTTCTTCATAACGCTGTTTTAAGCCAGTCAAAATACGGGTGGTATCTTCAACGGAAGGTTCAGCGACATCGATTTTTTGAAAACGACGAACCAGCGCCCTGTCCTTCTCAAAAATACCTTTATATTCATTGTAGGTGGTTGAGCCCATACAGCGCAGTGATCCACCGGATAATAACGGCTTGATCAGGTTTGATGCATCCATCACCCCACCAGATGCTGCACCAGCACCAATAATGGTATGAATTTCATCAATGAATAATACTGCGCCTTCTTCTCTTTCGAGTTCTTTTAATAACCCTTTAAAGCGTTTCTCGAAATCACCACGGTATTTAGTCCCCGCCAGTAAAGCCCCCATATCGAGTGAGAATATCACCGCGTTCTTAATCACCTCAGGCACTTCGCCTTTGACAATTCGATAGGCCAAACCTTCAGCAATCGCGGTTTTACCCACTCCAGCTTCACCCACCAACAAAGGATTGTTCTTTTTGCGACGACACAATACCTGAATGGTCCGTTCAACTTCTTCGTCGCGACCAATCAGCGGGTCAATATTACCCTGTGCTGCCATCACATTGAGGTTGGAAGTAAAACCATCTAAAATTTTGGTCTCTTCATGGCCCGCCGGTTCTTCATTTTCAACCATGTTCTCATCGTTTGGCTGATGAGTTTCAATCCGGGAAATACCATGTGAAACAAAATTCACCACATCAAGACGGGTGATCTCAGTAGATTTAAGTAAATAAACCGCCTGAGATTCTTGTTCACTGAATATTGCGATTAATACATTGGCGCCAGTCACTTCGCTTTTACCCGATGACTGAACATGAAAAACCGCGCGTTGTAACACCCGTTGAAAACCCAGCGTAGGCTGCGTTTCCCGATCCGAATCATCTTGAGGGATTAACGGGGTCGTTTCGGTAATAAATACCATTAATTCGTGACGCAAATTCTCAACATTTGCGCCGCAAGCACTCAATGTTTCGAATGCTTCGGGATTATCGAGCAAGGCAAGCAATAAATGCTCTACTGTCATAAATTCATGACGGCTCTCTCTTGCCTGTCGAAAAGCCTTATTTAGGGTGATTTCTAGCTCTTTATTTAGCATAGGCTACTCCTGTGAAAACCAAACTATAAAGAAAATCGAGCTCAGGATCCGTCACAAACTAAGATCCGAAACTGACTGGTCTTTTTATCCTGTTTCTGCGTTAGGAAAAGCGTTGTGTAGAACGACTACACGCCCCTTTCCCTGTCTTGAAACAGAATAAAAATCCTGCCTCAGTGTCGAATCGTATTTAATTATGGATCCTCATGCTTGCTCCATCGTGCATAGCAGCGGATGCTCATTGTCTCTGGAATACTGATTAATCTGTTGCACTTTCATT
>JBLGCB010000479.1:0-5177 GCA_047617105.1 Phenylobacterium sp.
GCATGGTCATACCGATTTGTTGTTTTTCTAAATCTGCTTCCCATTGACTGGTGATCAGCCTATCAGCAAGGTGAAGGCTATCAGCCACCAACACTTCGCCGCTTAATATCTCACTAATAAAGTCATCACTATACTTCCACGCCAAAAATGCTTGGAGCGGAATATAGATATTGACCATTTCGCCATCACCTTTGGCGGCGATCATTTGGTGCGGAATAGACGCCCAAAACACAATCATTCTGCCTTGTGGTACGCAGATTTTTTGCCCATTAATCAAATATTCTGCCGAACAATCAAACAGATAGTTGATTTCAATATGGCCATGCCAATGGCTAAAGGCCATGATTTCAGGCTGGTGGCGCTGAAAACCAAACTTATTCTCGTGCCCCTGAGCTTCCAAAGGACTGCACTCATCGAACTTAATTCTCTTGACCCAATCTAGCATAATCGACCTCTTTTTTATCAGCGCTTTACTCATGAGTAGGATTACAAAGTAACCAATGTAATCATGAGATGCAACGAAAAAGCTATTTTTCAGGAAGTATTACGTAAATTTCAGGAATGACGATTCGGCTAATTTATCAGCGATAAGTTATTTTTCAAGAGATAATAATCACTTTACAGGAAGGCCAAAACTGAGCAAACGTTATAGATTAACCCTAACCAACAATCACCTAACGAATAAGGTATTCACCGATGACCTATTTCACCAAACCCTTGTCATTATTGCTGGCGATATGCTTAACCTCAGGTTGTAGCAACCCAGCAGTAACACAGGCACCGACAAAAGCACCTACAACTGAACCTACAACTGAACCTACAACAACACCTACAACAGCAGCAGCCGAAACCGAGGCTAAAAAACGCCCCAATATCCTGTGGATCTTCGTTGAAGATATATCGCCACACCTTGGCAGTGACGGCCAATCTCTGGTGCATACCCCAACCTTAGATGAACTGGCCAATAGCGGCAGTAAATTCACCAATACCATCATGCCTGCACCGGTCTGCTCGGCGGGCCGCTCGGCATTGATGACGGGCATGATGCAAACTTCTTTGGGTGTGCACAATCACCATAGTGCCCGCACCGATGCCGCCGCCTTTCATCTGCCTGATCACATCAAAACCTTACCGGAGTTATTTAAACAGGCCGGATATTTCACCTTTAACAGCGGCAAAGATGATTACAACTTTACCTATGACCGCAAAGATTTATACGAAGGCAGTTACGCTGAGCACCCACTGTACGGCAAGTCTGGCGTCGCCATCGACTGGAACGCACGCAGTGATAAAGACCAACCATTCTTTGGTCAAATTCAGTTAAAAGGCGGCAAACATATCTTTAACAGCAAGTTTAAAGATAAAGTACAGCGACCTATAGACCGCAGCAAAATCACTTTACCGCCCTACTACCCTAACGATCCGGTGGTGGTTGAACAATGGGCGCGTTATCTCGAATCTTTGCAGATCACCGACCGAGAAGTTAAAGGCATTTTGCAACGACTCGAACATGACGGCGAGTTAGACAATACTCTAGTGATGTTTTTCGCCGACCACGGTATGCGCTTTCTACGGCACAAGCAGTTTTTATACGAAGGCGGCATCAAAGTGCCTTTCATCGCCTATTGGAAAGGCCAACCGCAAATCGTCACCCCGGGTTCACGAGATGAGCTGATCAGCGGCTTAGATATCAGCGCCACTTCTCTTGGTGTGGCTGGCATAGACATCCCGTCTTGGTTCGAAGGCAAAAACCTGTTCGACCCCAATTACCAAGCCAAAGACTATGTTATCTCAGCACGAGATCGATGCGACTTTACCATTGACCGTATCCGCTCGGTGCGTTCGAAAAACTTCAAATATATCCGTAACTTCTTGCCACAACGCTCGGCGATGCAACCCAGCTATCGTGATGAGTGGCCAATGACCCAGGTGACGCGCAAGCTTTACCAAGAGGGCAAACTCAATGATATTCAGGCGCAACACTTTGCCCCTACCCGCCCGAGTGAAGAATTATATGACTTGAGAAACGACCCCGATGAAATCGTTAACTTGGCAGCAAATCCAAGCTATCGAGATGAGCTAAACAAACATCGTCAAACCCTTGAACGTTGGATAGTGGAGTCAGATGACTTAGGCCAATATCCTGAACGAGAAGAATCATTGAAGCTGATGCTCGGCATTTGGGGTGACACCGCCATCAACAACGAATTCGACGCGCTTAGGGCCAAATACCCCGACCTGTCAGGTTCACAGTACTACCTTAAAAACGAACGATTCAAAGTCGTACAATAAGGATAAATAAGGAAATAAACCAATGAAAAACCCATTAATCAGCATAACTCTGTTGTTGGCAGCGCAAATCGCGTCAAGCCAAGTTTTGGCCAAAGAACTCAGTTGCCCCGCGGGCTTAGACTGCACTCAAGGTAACGTGTTACTGACCAGCGAAAGCACCGCCAGTATCTATGTCGATGGCCAATACACCGGCCAGAAAACCCCGGCGATGCTTAACCTATCGAATGACAAACATATTGTCGGCGTCGGTTTAGACCAAGAACGGGTTTATTATAGAAAAGAAATCACCACCACCGACCAACCCAGCCATGTCCATTTGACCGCCAAAGACCAACCAACGCCCGCCACCTGGAAGGCGTTATTTGTTGGTGTACCGCACGCCTTTGGCAAATCTGGTGGCAAAACATGCAGCACCCACTTTGACAAACAAGACCTCGACAAAGCCTTTGAATTTTTCAAATTCAATATGCGCGCTCATATCGAACCCTACTCCTATGGCACAGTGCAATGGGAAATCGAACGCCGCGACTTAAGCGTGCCAGTAGAGTTGAGCTACAACCCAGAAAACCAGTGGTATACCCTCGAGGCCGAGCAAGGTTTGGCCGAGCTAGACAACGTTAACCCAGGCAAATACGACACAGTGTTTTACTTTTGGCGTGAAGAACAAGCCGATTGCAGCTTTAAAAGCGGTTATTTTGGCCTAGCGTGGCTCGACCCGACTGCCGACGAAAGTCGTCAAACCGGTTATGTCACGGTCAAATTTAACCCCGGTACCATCGGCGTTGGCAAAACCCTCGCCAAATACAAAAATAACGATCCAGGCGTATGGACCCATGAATGGCTACATGTGGTGATTGAACAGTTTTACCCCAACCGCGACGTTAAGGTACCATTGCCACCAAAAGACAAACTGATCCTCCATGCCGCTGAGGCTTATGGTTACCAGTATCCTTGGCTTGATTGGTATAAAGACTTGATTTCAGGCCAGGTGCCTTTTGGTAAAACCTTCACTGGGATTGGGCCTGAAGCGTTGTTGGCTTGTACCATTGTTGATGCGGCAAAGGGGAAGTGTTGAGGGGTTGAGGGGCTGTGTATCAGTTTTGCAACCTAGATACCACAAAAGGACTTTGCTTTCTGGATGCAGGGTTTCTCGCAGTGATATGCCCGGCCAATAACCCTGTTTCATCATCGACAATGTAGGTTATTCTTTACAGCGTTTTATTCTTGATTGTTCTGAACGTCAGGTTAAACCTGGATCCGTTTACGCTTTTTTGCTTTGGCACCGAATGTTGCCAAAAATGTTGAAGTTCACCAGACATAATCAGAAAAGAACCATTTTTCAAACTGATTTCGACTTTTTCATCATGATTTTCAATCCTACGAAGCAAAAACCGGCGTGTTTCACCAAAATTAACCGAACCAACAATCGGATTTTTACCCAATTCTTTTTCAGCATCTGAATGCCAAGATATATGGTCATTACCATCTCGATACCAATTCAAAAGCACACTGTTAAATAATACATTTTCGGTTTGTTCAATTTTATCCTTGATATACAGCAAACCTTTATTCCATGGGTTTGGTTCCAGCATAATACCGGAGTAACTGTAAGACATACCGGACTCCCCATACCAAGCAGACAGCCTTGGGAGCAAAATTGACTTACCATACATTTGGATCGAATCCTGTTGCCAACCGACATTGCGCCATTGAATATTTTCAGGATTAATATCCCGACAATCGTAGGAGGGAATTATTCGAGTCTCATTTTCCAAAAAATATTCGATGGTGCGATCACACACCTTTTTGCCGAAAAACGTTTCGTAAAACACCAACTTCCCATTGGGTACGGTGATAACATAGGCATTACGTCGCTCATCCCATAGGTATGAAAAGCCTGGGCTATCAGGTAACTTAAAGGGCAGCACTGGTTGTGCTGGATATTCGTCTGAAAATAAATCCAAATTAATCATAATCCCTCCTCCCAAAAAGCTGTTACAAATTGACCTTAAAAACCCGAATCATCCGTGTCCAACTCTGTAGCCACTCTCCTTTTTTATTGTTTACTCTGGTTAACATCTCAAAATCCTGATGATCCGTAAAAGCATCGCAGAAACTATCTATTCGATTTAATTTCAGTTCGTCGATATAAGGGCTTGCACATATAAAATAATTTACACCGCTAAAAGTGTCTTTAATAAGATCAATCAACTGTGTTAAAGAAAAATAATCCACGTCAATGATATTCGAAAACAGGTGAAATTTCACTTCATCATGCCTGTTTATTAAGTCCTTACCCATCAGTGAATCCATGTCCTTATGCACCGTTGCAAGTGCTGTAACACCATCGAGCTTTTTAATATGCAATGCAGCTCTTCTCAGCGCAATTTCTGAGGGTTCAATCAGCGTAACTCGATTTATTTGTCGCTCAATTGAGATTGCATTCATATAATCCAGTAACGCCAAACTGGCAATGCCTTGACCACAACCCCAGTCATAAACCAGCGCACGTTTGGAGAAAACATCATTAGGTATGATAGAAAGTGCATCATATATTTTGTGATAATGCATCTTGCCATAACTATACAAATACGAATAAAGTTGAGGTTCACTTTCTAATATTGCCACTCCCCGGTTCAGCGAATAAAATATACTATTATTGTTGATTGGCTGGCATTCATTTACTGCAATACTTCTAATTGCATCAAAACTGGCTGTAACATTTTTAAGCTGCTGTGAATACCCAGTATCACCTTCAATAATAAATCCTTGCAGTTTATGTATGATTTTTCTGCTAAGTAACCGGTCCAGTATTGTTTGAATTTGTTGTTCAATATCCTCTATTGGTATTGATATATCCAGTTGCATCACTTGCCATAGTACAG
>JBLGCB010000480.1:0-5166 GCA_047617105.1 Phenylobacterium sp.
TTGGCATGGCATCACCTTGCACTTTAATCGCCTGGCCTAGAGCGCGACCAAATACTTTAAACAAGCTTTCGACTTTGTGGTGAGTATTATTGCCCACGGTTTTTAAGTGCAGGGTACAGGCCATGGCATCGCTCAGTGAGCGGAAAAAGTGCGGTACCATTTCGGTGTTTAAGGTGCCCAGTTGCATCACTGGTAAATCGGCATCAAATTCTAAGTGGGCACGTCCTGAAAGATCTAACGTACACTCAGCTTTACATTCGTCCATCGGCAACACAAAACCAAAACGGTTGATGCCACGTTTGTTGCCTAGCGCTTGTTTTAATGCCACCCCTAATGCCAGAGCGGTGTCTTCAACACTGTGGTGATCGTCAATATGCAAATCACCATTCACTTTACAGTCGAGGTAAAAGCCGCCGTGAGTGGCAATCTGATCTAACATATGATCATAAAAACCAATGCCTGTGTCGATTTTTGATTTCGCTTGGCTGTCTAAATCAACGGTGATGGCAATCGCCGTTTCTGAGGTATTACGCTCAATGGTGGCGGTGCGGTTTTTGCCCAATAGCTGCTTTTCAATCGCCAGCCAGTTGGTGACTTCGCGGTCATATTTAATGCCTTCAATGGCCATGTTTTCGGCCAGTTGCATATCGGTTTCGCGGTCGCCAATCACATAACTGTTGGCAAAATCGATTTTGCCTTGTTGCAGATAGTCTTTTATTAGCCCCAGTTTGGGTTTGCGGCAGTTGCAGTTGTCTTCATCAAAGTGGGGGCAAATCAGTTCTTCATCAAAATACACGCCCTGAGAATTAAACACCTGGTTCATTTTATCGTGAGCCAAGTCAAAATCTGCCTGAGGGAATGAATCGGTGCCTAAACCATCTTGATTAGAAATCAACACCAGTTTGTAACCGGCCTGTTGTAGTCGGCTTAATACCGGCAATACCATGGGTTCAAAGACCAGTTTGGCGAGGGTATCGAGCTGCTTATCAATGGCCGGCTCTTCTACCATAGTACCGTCTCTATCTATAAATAATATCGCCTGCTTGCTCATTGACTTACCTCTTTGAATACGTTTAGTACAGCGAGCATTTGCGGGGCTTCGCCGATGGTGATGCGGATACAGTTGTCCAGCGTCGGTTGGCTGGATTGGTCGCGAAGCAAGATGTTATTTTTCATCATGGCTGCGAGTAATTGGGTTTTGTTATCGACTCTAAGTAAGACGAAATTGGCGTCGCTATTCATGATTTGTTTGACGCAAGCAAAATCGTTGATGTGACTGATAAAGTCACTTTTTTGCCGATTGAGTTCAGCCACTTGTTGGCGCATCAGCGCTAAACCGTCAGCGCTGAGGGCGTTTAAGGCGATTTGTTCAATCGGTGCTGGCATGGGATAAGGCGCAATTACTTTGCGCAGGGTGTTAATGGTCTGTTGTTGCGCCAGCACAAAACCACAACGAATACCCGCCAGCGCAAAGGCTTTGGATAAGGTGCGTAAAATCACCAAGTTAGGGGTGTCATTGATCAAATCGACCGCCGAATGCTCTGGGCTAAATTCAATATAAGCTTCATCGACCACCACTAAAGAAGTGTCTTGGTAGTTTTGCAAAATCTCGATTAAAGCGGCGCGTTTAATGCGTTCACCGGTCGGGTTGGCTGGCGAGCAGATAAACAATATTTTGAGTTTTTGCTGGGATTGAAGGTTTAGTTGGGCATTAATCTCGCTGACATCATAACGATATTGGTCGGTCAGCGGCACTTTGATAATGGCCACATTGCTGGTTTTGGCGCAAATGGCATACATGCCATAAGTGGGCGGATTAATTAAAATGCTGTCTTGACCCGGCACACAAAAGGTTCTGACCAATAGTTCAATACCTTCATCGGCACCACGGGTGGCCAGTACTTGTTCAGGGGCAATACCAGCATAGTCGGCATAACGCTTAATCAACGCTTCTGATTGAAAATCAGGGTAAGTGTTTAACCCTGCTTCACTGTTATAAGGGCTTTCATTGGCGTTGAGCCATAACGATTGCTGGGCAATTTCAGTGCCGAGCAATTCACGCTTGGCCGATGAATAGGGCACCAATTGCCTGATGTGCTCAGGGGTAATGCTGTTAATAAAAGTATCGGTCATTGCGTTATCCCTCTGTTTCTAGCTCTTTTGGTAAAGCCGCCATGCGAACGGCAACGGCGTTACTGTGGGCCTGCAATCCTTCGGCTTCAGCCAAATCCATAATGGCGGCGCTGATGCCGGTGAGTCCTTCGGCCGTTAAGGTCTGTACAGTAAAACGTTTGCAAAAATCGGCCAAACTGAGGCTGCTCAGCACTTTGCTGTAACCATAAGTTGGCAATACGTGGTTAGTGCCACTGGCATAATCGCCAGCAGATTCTGGTGACCAAGCGCCAACAAAAATCGATGAAGCACCAGTGATTTGATCTACCACCGCAGAGGAATCTTCGGTTTGAATAATCAGGTGCTCTGGGGCATAAGCATTGGTGACGGCAATTGATTGCTCAAGTGAGTCGGTTAAAATAAAGCAGCCGTTGGTCAGTGCTTGGCTGGCGATAGACTGGCGTGGTAATACTGCCAGTTGTGCCTTGATTGATGTATTCACTTGCTCAATCACACTTTGGCTATCACAGACCAGAATCACCTGCGAGTCTGGGCCGTGTTCGGCCTGAGACAATAAATCGGCGGCAATAAAATCTGGGTTAGCTTTGCTGTCACCAATGACCAATACCTCAGAAGGACCGGCGGGCATATCGATGGCAACACATTGGTTAGAGTTGCTCACCAGCGTTTTGGCCATGGTCACAAAGCTGTTGCCGGGGCCAAATATTTTATCGACTTTACTGATGGTTTCAGTGCCATAAGCCATTGCGGCGATGGCCTGAGCACCACCGGCCAGATAAACCGCATTAATATCGCAACGCAGTGCGGCATAAGCGATGGCCGGGTGGATCTGACCTTGGGCATCGGGTGGCGTACATAAAATACGTTGCTGGTTATTGGCGATTTTGGCCGGAATGCCTAACATTAAAACGGTTGACGGTAACGGCGCAGTGCCACCAGGGATATACAGGCCGATTTTTTCAATCGGTCGCTGGCGCAGTTCGCAAACCACCCCTTTGGTGGTTTCGACTTGTAAGTCAGCCACTTGTTGCAACTCATGAAAACAAAAGATTTGCTGATAGGCACAATCAATGGCTTTTTTCACTTTGTCGGGCAAGTCAGCGGCCAAACGTTCTAAGTCGGTTTTGGCCAATACCAGGGTGTTGAGCTTAACTTTGTCAAAGCGTTCGGCGAAGGCCAACAGTGCCTTATCGCCTTCGCTTTTTACTTGCTCAATGATGTCGCGAACAATGTTGGTCAGCTTATCATCTGTACTGCTGGCCGGACGTTGCAGCAACTGTGTTTGTTGCTGTGGATCCAGTTGGTTCCAGCTGGTGGTATTGATGTCAGCTAAGCTGTCTGCGACGTTTGTTTTAATGTTTGCCATCGTTAATATCCTGTCGCTTAACCCATCATCTTTTCAATCGGCAATACCAAAATAGAGCTGGCACCGAGTTTTTTCAGTTGTTCCATGGTTTCCCAGAACAAGGTTTCGCTAGACACGGTGTGGATGGCGACTAAATCGTTGTTGCCCGCCAGTGGCAAGATGGTTGGGTTTTCGGCAGAAGGCAGTAATTTGATCACTTCGTCGAGCTGCGCTTTAGGTGCGTGCAACATGATGTACTTGCTTTCTTTGGCTTGCATCATGCCATTGATACGTGGCATCAAGGTGTTGATGATGTTTTGTTTGTTGGCTTCACTAAGACCTTTCTTTTGAATCAGCACGGCGGTGCTGTTATAGATTTCTTGCACTTCTTTTAAGCCGTTGGCTTCTAAGGTGGCACCGGTTGATACTAGGTCACAAATGGCATCGGCCAAACCTGCCCGTGGCGCGACTTCAACAGAGCCTTTTAAATTGACAACGTGGGCTTTTACATTGGCTTTTTTGAGGTATTCGGCCAGCAAACGTGGGTACGTAGTGGCAATACGTTTGCCTTCAAGTTGGCTGGCATCGGTATACTCTTGGTCGGCGGGGATGGCAATAGATAAACGGCATTTGCCAAAATCCAGTTTCTTAAGGATTTCGTATTCGAAAGGGGCGTTGTCAACCTTGCCTGCTAACAGTTCTCTTTCGAGACGTTCTTCGTCGAGTACGTTTTCGCCGACCACGCCTAAATCACACACGCCATCCATAATCAGGCTAGGAATATCGTCATCTCTGACGCGTAGGATATCAATGTCCATGTTTTCGACGTGGGCGATAAGTTGTTGTTCGCGCAGGTTTATTTTTAGGCCGCAGCTTTTAAGTAAACCTTGAGTTTCTTTGCTTAGGCGACCTGATTTTTGCATCGCGATGCGCAAGCGATCGTTGTTGCTAGTATTGTTAGTGCTGTTTGTCATGTTTTTTAACTCCCAATTACGAAAAAACCCCGGAGGTTGTCCTCCGGGGTTTCTGTTTAAGAAGTTATCACCTGGAGGTTTACAATTGGCCTCCAGGAAATCAACCTACAGGCTATCTCTTATGGCGATGGTGTGAATGGATAGCTGTAAAGTTAATAGTCATTATCTGTTTCTCTTACGATTTGATTAAGTAAGCGTTGTAAAGTAACGTTTACAAATTGAATTTGGTTGTCGCGTGTTGTTTACGCTTGGCACATAAGGTAATGCGAATGGCGATGTTTTGCAACGATTTTTTTAGATTGTTGTTATAACTTTTTATTACAGCGGTTGGTTAAAACGTTATGATACGGTTTTCGCATTGTTTTTACTTTAGGTGTAATCTGTTAGGATAAATAACAGTCATTAAGGATTATCAAATGAATCGTAAATACCAAACCTTTACTGAGTTTTGGCCTTATTACGTCAGCCAACACAGCAAAAAACTCACTCGAAAGCTGCATTTTATCGGCATGTTGGCGTTTCTTCCCATCCTGTTGGCCGGTTTTTTTGACAATCTGGGGTGGTTGCTGTTATTGCCTGTGGCGGGTTATGGCTTCGCTTGGGTTGGCCATTTTTTTGTTGAGCATAATAAACCTGCGACGTTTACCTACCCATTGTGGTCATTTGCCGGAGATTTTAAAATGGTGTTTTTGATGTTGTTGGGCAAGATGGATG
>JBLGCB010000481.1:0-5162 GCA_047617105.1 Phenylobacterium sp.
ATTCAGCCACCAAATATCTCAATGGCCATTCTGATGTGATTTCTGGTGCTTTGATCACCAAGCAAGATAACCCATTTTGGCAGCGCATTAGAAAGGTGCGTGCCCAAGGCGGTGCGGTGCCTGGTCCAGCTGATGCCAGCCAGTTACTCAGAGGTATGAGAACCTTGTATATTCGGGTGAAAGAGAGTTGTCGCAATGCGATGTTTTTGGCCGAGGCCCTCGAGCAGCATCCACAAGTTAGCGAAGTGTTATATCCTGGATTGCCAAGTTTTGTTGGCCATGAGATAGCGTGCAAACAAATGCAGGGTGGGTTTGGCGGCATGTTGTCGATACGCATCAAAGGCGGCGAGCAGGCAGCGATAAAAGTGGCGGCACAGGTTAGGTTGTTCAAACGAGCCACGTCTTTGGGCGGCGTCGAAAGCCTGATAGAGCACAGAGCCAGTGTTGAAGGCGAGGGCACACCAGTGCCGGATGATTTATTACGGTTGTCGGTGGGCATTGAAGACCAAGAGGATTTACTGGCAGATTTGGTGCAGGCATTAAGGTAAAAAAAGGGATGCCGAGGCATCCCTTATATTATGGTGTTGGTTTAAAACTTATAGTTTGCCTGAACATAGACAAAACGACCTTGGCCGCTGTGCATTGAATCAACATAACCCATAAAGTCATGGTATGCGAACGGCGGTTCTTCGTTAAACAGGTTAGTGATACCCAAGGTTAACGTGGTGTTTTCAATACCGATGTAATTGATAGTAGTATCAACAGTTGTCATCGAATCAACATTTACATGTTCTGACGTTCGCACTGAATCATCCTGCTCAAATTCACCGATATAGTTGAAGCCCAAGTTGGCGTTCCAGTCATTCAAAGACCATGACGTGGCAAATGACCAACGTACTTCAGCTTGCTTGAAATCACCTTCACGGGTATCAAGACGGCGAGTACCGTCAGCATTTGGACGCGTATCTTCGTAATCTAATACGTAGTTTAAAACATAAGAGAAGTCGAATTGACCCATCTGCGTTTCTAACTTGTAGTTGATATCAAAATCAATACCTGTGGTCTGAACTTCACCAATATTTTCATAACGGTCAAATATACGAACAACCTCACCCGGATCACCTGGTGTTGATGAAGGTAATCTAACCACAACACTTGGATCGTTACCCTGAGTGCTGAACTTGAACTGAGTATCTTTGGTGATGATGTTCTCAATATCATAGTTGTAATAATCAACCGCAAAATCAAGGTTATCGCTTAGCTCAACAATCAAACCAATGTTATAACTGGCTGATTCTTCGGCTTCCAACAGTTTATTACCTGATAATACCGCAGTATATTCTTGTGGGTCACAGGCTTTGTTAACATTACCAACGGCCGCACAACGTACGGTATCAACCAATGTTGGTGATTCGTCAGTGTTACCCAAACCAATCTGATGTAACGATGGTGCACGGAAAGCTGTTCCGTATGAACCACGTAACTGAATGGTATCTGTCGCAGCCCATAAGAAAGCTACTTTAGGGTTAGTGGTGGTACCAAAATCACTGTAATCTTCATGACGTACTGCTAACTGGATATCAAACGTATCAGCAACTGGAATACCTAACTCGGCATAAATAGAAGTGTTATCACGGCTGGCGTTGGCTTTAGTTGCTTCGGTGCCAAATACTTCACCACGAAGGAACTGGTCATCTGGGTTATCAGAAATTGCTTCTTCACGATACTCAGCACCAACGGCCAACATCAATTCACCGCTGTCCATTTCCATCACAGGACCTGAGAAAGTGGCATTATAGGCTCTATTGGTTGATTTACCGACGCGAGTAGTATTGGTTTCGATGAAATCAAGCGCTTCTTGGCTATTGCTTGAAGGTTCGAAGGGGTTCCATAAACCTGAATCAATGGCTTCTTGAACACGGGCAGAGTTAGGGAATCCATCAACACCACGTTCGACGGCTGTACTCTTAATGTAGCTATAACCTGCATCCCATTGCCATTCGCCCATTTCGCCTTCAGCGACCAACACGGCACGGTAGTAATCAGCGCTAGATTGCTTAACACGGTTACCAATATCGACCATACGACGACGCATGGTCAGGTCTTGACCGTGGAATTCATGATCTGGCATATCGGCAAATGGGTGGTTAACATTGTCGCCATCCATAAACAGCTCGTTAAAGCTTGGGCTACCTGCGCCTCTGACCGTAGTTTTGGCGTTTTGGCCATTTAATTCGGTTTTGATGCGGAAGCTATCATTAACTTCATAACGACCCATGTAGTTAAAGCTGAATCGTTCTGACGCCGGTACCATAGACATATGCGGGGCATAGTCGTAGCGACACAAAGTGCCAACGATATCTTCTGGTGCACATACGTCAGCGCCAAAAGTATCTGGCAGGCGATTAGATGGATCAGACTTCAACGCGATGGTGCCCGGAATACCAGCAGAGCTACGGAAATCATCGACATAAGACAAACCGGTTCTGGCGGCTTGGTTGGCACTTCTTGAGTAAGCGCGATCACCGTTAAGAATTTCTTCGCGGTCAGAATAATCGACCACAAAAGTATGGCTGCTTTTATCGCCAGTGCTGCCCCATAAAAAGCTGATATTTTTTTCTTCACCACCGCCATCAGCGGTATCACCGACTTTGGCGGTCATTTCGACGCCTTCATAATCATCTTTAAGAATGATGTTGATAACACCGGCAATCGCATCAGCACCGTAAGTCGCAGATGCACCATCTTTAAGGATATCAACGCGTTTAATCGCGGCCAAAGGGATATTATTGATATCAACAAAGGCGGTATCGATGGTTTTGGCAAATGGCGATACTGAAATACGACGACCGTTGACCAAAATCAAAGTCGAGTCGGCACCAAGGCCACGCAGAGATACACTGGCACCACCATTGGCGGTATCATCAGAGCTGTTACCCTGAGTTGAGAAGGTACCTTGGCCTGAGCTTGGTAGCTTAGTGAATAAGCCAATCAAATCGGTGACACCGGTTTTGGCAATATCTTCTGCGCTGAGGCTAGTCAGTGGGGAAGGACCTTCCATATCAGAACGTTTGATATGTGAACCAGTCACCGAAATTCGTTCTACTTTTTTTTCTTCTGCCCCGAAGGCTGAAGGTACCTGAATGGCCAGACTGACGGCTGTTGCCACCAATGCCAGTCTGAAAGTGTTCTTGTTTATCATTATATTATCCGTTAAGTGAGTCAGAGTATAAACCTTGTTTTTGAGCTGGCACCTGTATACACAGGACCCTAAGCCACCGCAAAATCAAAGTGTAACATTGTTATTGTTAATGGTTTTTATTCGATTGTTTAGAATCTAGAAAAAAACACCGGGGCAGTCTAGCAACATCACTCCATAAATGAAATAGCCATAACACATCTCAAAACAATTTAACCGGGCAAATGTCGTAATCAGACACACTTAAGGAATTTAAGTGCGCGAGGCGGCGCTAAATAACGCTATTTTTGGACAATTTTGCCAATTTAAAAAAAATCACTTGACTGGAAATATCATCTGTATATAATTCGCACAGCTTGAAAGTACGTCTTCTATTTATACACACAATTTCGATGTCAGATGTTTTTTATCTCGTCCTTTTTATGATAAGTAATAGCAAAACTTCCAGCAATACCGCCTTACCATGATTTTCTTTAAATGAAGATTGATGGACGGGCATCAAAATGACGCTTTAAAAAAATAGGATTATAATTATGTCTGATACAACTACTGGTACTGTTAAATGGTTTAACGAATCTAAAGGTTTTGGTTTCATTGAGCAAGCTTCAGGTCCTGACGTTTTCGCTCATTTCAGTGCTATCACTGGCGAAGGATTCAAAACTTTGATTGAAGGTCAGAAAGTTTCTTTTACTGTGACTCAAGGCCAAAAAGGTCCTCAAGCAGAGAACATCACTGCTATGTAATTGGCAATTTTGTCAAATGATAAGGCAAACCTTCGGGTTTGCCTTTTTTTTGATACATGGATGTATCAATGCTGGTGTGCAGGAGCATATCGCCAGTAAACAGAAAATTTTGACGGCAAAATTTACGCAAAAAAATATGATCCGCTGCGCGGGCCTTTTTGGGGATTACGATCTAACTGATTTATACGCCGTAGGGTGCTTTTGCGTAGCAAAATGCGAGGTACGAGCAGCAGGGCGCACCATTAAGCCATTCGTCATCGTCCAACCATGTTTCAGGTTGCTCTATGACGAGGACTTGCCTTTATTGTCAATATGGTGTTAAATACTGACCAAATAATTTACAACAAAAATAATACGGAAAGAATCATGGATCAGTTTGAACCAATCTCATTTGAGGATATTACTTTGATCAGCCGCAGCAATGCTGCTATCGGGGAAAGTGACGCAGACGACAATATTGACAAAATGAGCGAATTATCCGAGCAAGCTCATCATATTCGCCATTTTGGTTTGTGTTAATCCAACAAATCAACAAACTGCACTGCCTGACCAATATAATTGGCAGGGGTTAGCAGTTTCATCTCATCTTTGGCCGCTTGCGGCAAGTCAAGACCATCAATAAAATCAGCCATGATTTGTTGGTTAACCCGTTTACCACGAGTCAAATCTTTAAGCTTCTCATACGGGTTTTCAATGCCGTAACGACGCATGACCGTCTGAATCGGTTCTGCCAATAACTCCCAGTTTTGATCTAACTCAGCAGCCAACTGCTTGACGTTGACTTCAAGCTTGCTGATGCCTTTTAAGGTCGACTGGTAAGCCACAACGCTGTGCGCCAAGCCAGTGCCGAGGTTACGTAACACGGTGGAGTCAGTTAAATCGCGTTGCCATCTTGATACCGGCAGTTTTTGCGCCAAATGATTCAAAATCGCATTGGCAATACCCAGGTTACCCTCAGAGTTTTCAAAGTCGATAGGGTTAACTTTATGCGGCATCGTTGATGAACCAATTTCGCCAGCAATGGTTTTTTGCTTAAAGTGACCTAAAGCAATGTAACCCCATAAATCGCGGTCGAAGTCGATTAAGATGGTATTAAAACGCGCCAAAGCATCAAATAACTCAGCGATGTAATCATGCGGTTCAATTTGAGTGGTAAAAGCGTTCCAGCTCAAACCTAGGCCAGTGACAAACTGCTCGGCATGTTGATGCCAGTCGTATTC
>JBLGCB010000482.1:0-5143 GCA_047617105.1 Phenylobacterium sp.
GATGCTCCAAATCCATCATATTCAATTTTAACTCATTGATTAACATGGTTTGCTTCTTCATCCACAAACCCCAAGCCTCTTTGGAGATACTGGTATAAATACGCTCGCCTAATTCACCCGGATAGAGCTGAAAATCTAAACCTTCTGCTTCCTTACCCAAATACAAGCAGTTAACCATACGTGTCATGTGTGTTTCCTAATGATCATTTCAAATTGGTGTATATCATAAGGCGCATTAGGCCAAATTTAAACGTTTAATCTGATTAATCTGACTAATCAACTTAACCACTGGCGTTGGCATACCAAAATCAGCCTCTTTACTAAAGTTATACCAAAGTCTCTGGTCAGATTCGGCAATGGCAAAGCGATGTTTGTGCTCTTGCAATACAATCAATATCGGGCGGATATTTAGTTGAAAATGAGTGAAGATATGTTTCATTTCTGGCAAGCTCTCCATCGACTCAACCACCCAACTTTGCAATACACTATAATCGAGCACCGATTGCTCATCTTCATGAGCCTCGAAACTGTATAAACCACCCCAAAGCCCCATTGGTGGCCGTTGGCTAAGCAATACCTGTCCTTCGTGCACCACGATTGGCCAATATTCCGTTTTCACCGGTTTGGCTTTTTTCGGCTTTTTATGGGGGAACTCAGCAGTTTTACCCTGTAGGTTGGCCTGGCAATATTGCGCCACCGGACATTGACCGCAATCAGGTTTACTGCGAGTACATATGGTCGCGCCAATATCCATCATCGCCTGATTATAAGGCTGTATCGCTTCAACTGGCGTCAGTTGTTCAACGATATTCCACAACAAAGCTTGCACCTTGCTTTGGCCATACCAACCCTCAACCAAAAAGCAGCGGGCCATCACCCGCTTAACATTGCCATCTAAAATCGGCAAAGGTAAATCCAATGCCAATGACAATATCGCCCCCGCCGTTGAACGACCAATGCCCGGTAACGACTCGACCTCTACCAATGTTGTCGGAAACTCGCCATCGAACTGCTCCATCACAATTTTGGCTGCCTTGTGCAAATTTCTTGCTCTGGCGTAATAACCTAACCCGGTCCATAGGTGTAAAACCTTATCGATGTCACCCTTGGCCAAATCTTCAAGGGTCGGAAAAGTGTCCATAAAACGCAAATAATAATCAATCACAGTCGTGACTTGAGTTTGCTGTAACATGATTTCCGATATCCAAACCCGGTAAGGCGTACGATTTTCTTGCCATGGCAAGTGCTTGCGCCCAAATTGGCCATACCATTGAACGATTTTTGTCGAAAAATTGTCTGTAATATCTGTGTTGATGTTCATTGTGGCCCTTTGCCATCATATTAGTGTCGTCAGTCTAAAGATTTATCCTCTGTGGCGCAACTCCCAGGACAAAGTTTTCACTATTACTTTAAACTGGCATCCACGGCCCGAATCGACGATAATGCCCGCATAACCTTAAGCGACAACAACACCGTCAACTACACGAGCAGAACCACAGCCAAATGACTGAACAACAACACAAAACCATCGAACAAGCGCAAAAAGAAGGCAAGTACATTCGTAAAGTCAAAAGTTTTGTCTTACGCGAAGGCCGCCTGACCACCGGACAAGCCACTGCCATTGAGCAAAACTGGCCAACCATGGGGCTGGAATATACTAAAGAGCCAATCAATATCGGTGAAGTATTTGGCCGTGAAGCGCCGACCACACTAGAAATTGGTTTTGGTATGGGCAAGTCGTTAGTTGAAATGGCAGCCACCGCACCTGAGTCAAACTTTATCGGCATCGAAGTGCATAAACCTGGCGTTGGTGCGTGTTTAATGGATGCGGCTGAACAAAGCCTGACCAACCTGCGAGTCTATCAGCATGATGGCGTTGAAATTCTGGCCGACAGCATTGGCGAGCAAAGCATTGATTGTATTCAATTGTTTTTTCCTGATCCATGGCATAAAACTCGCCACCATAAACGTCGCATCGTACAACCTGCATTTGTCGAATCCCTGCGTGGCAATCTGAAAATTGGCGGGGTATTTCATATGGCCACCGACTGGGAAAACTATGCAGAACACATGCTTGAAGTCATGACTTCAATGCCTGGCTTTCGTAATTTATCCACTACAGCTGATTACGTTGAACGCCCAGATTCAAGACCATTAACCAAATTCGAGCAACGCGGCCATCGTTTGGGTCACGGCGTGTGGGATCTAATGTTTGAACGCATTACATAGGGGTTAGACATGTTAGACAATCCAAGCTTATTACTGGCTCGTAGCTTTAATGCTAGTGAGATTAACGCGTTAACCGACCATCAACACATTTTAATGGTCAATCAGTCCAGCGATGGTTATTGCCTACAACTGGCCAATGATTTTGCTGACAAGCAATTTACCGCGTTCAGCTATAACGTTGCTGCCCATCAATCGTTAAAAGACGCGCCAGCCAACCTCAAAAGCCTTTGTGCAGCCCAGTTAACCGCTGACGATATTGGCCCACAAAAGTTCGATTGCGTGGTGATTTATTTTCCCAAGTCCAAACCTGAATTTGAGCTATTACTGCAAAACCTGTTTAACCACGTCGCCATTGACGCCCCGATATACCTAGTCGGCGACAATAAAGGCGGGGTAAAAACCTGCGATAAGTTAATGCAGACCTTTTGCCGTAAAGCCAATAAAGTTGATGCCGCCAAACACTGCGCTTTATATCAAACCATGCTCACCCAAGCCTCAGCGCCATTTGTGCTGGCTGATTGGTATAAAAATTATCCGGTTAATATCAACGATGTCGAACTGAACGTTTACACCCTACCCGGCGTATTCAGCTTTGGTGCCATCGATATGGGCACCCGTTTATTGCTTGAAAGTGTCAAAGCCAAAACATCGGACAAAAGCCAAAAAGTGCTAGATTTTGGTTGTGGTGCGGGTTTAATTGGCGCGTTTTTAGCCAAACTGAATAAGAATGTCACCGTCACTGGTATTGATGTCAGCGCGCTGGCGATTGAATCGACCTTAAAAACCTATCAGCAAAATAACATTGATGGCACGGCTATTTTATCTGATGGCTTATCGGGCTTATCGGGCTTAGCAGGATTAGGTGGCTTAGGTGGCAACTTTGATCAGGTTTACAGCAACCCGCCCTTTCACAGTGGAGTAAAAACCAATTACGCCATCACCGAGCTGTTTTTAAATACGATTAAAGGCTATATTTATCCTGGAGGTTCGTTAACCATTGTCGCCAATAGTTTTTTAAACTATCAGCCATTGTTAACCGCCCAATTTGGTTGTTATAACACGCTTGTCAGTAACCGGAGATTTCATGTTTATCAAGCCAGCAACAGTACCAAAGGCTAGCCTTAAAGCATCACTGATATGCGGCGTATTGCTGGCGTTTGTTACCAGCACGCCAGTGATAGCGCTTGACAGCTGCATTGAAAAACCCAGGCGCACAAGCCCTTGCCCGCATCAAATTTATAAAATGATGAAGCTCAAAGAAGACCAGCCAGCGCAAATCACCTGCATTTGCCTCGCTGACTTTAGTAAGTTTCAGACGCCAGCCAAAGGTGATAAAGCCATAGCGTTACGAAAAATGGAGTTAAAGCAACTGGCCGCCGAACTACAATTAACCGAAGCACAAATTATAGACATGGCAAAAAGATAAGTAACGTTAACTATGGATAACGTTTACCACAGCTCCCCTATTCAGGGGCTTAGCGAAATATCCGCACAAAGCGAAGGCACCCACGGCAATCATTGGATTTATGCCGCATACAACAAGGTGATAAGTGGTTTGTTTCTTGCCAAACCTTATACCAGCGAATTTATTTGCGCCAAACGTATGCGCGATGGCAAAGTGATTTTAACAGAACGGTTTGCCGGTGCTTTTGATTTATCCTATGCCAATAAACAAGGCGCTATTTATGTTTTGCCAGCGGCATCATTTGACCATGGCATCACCGACTTTACTGGAGAGTGCGTCACCACCAAGTCAGTAAAACCCTTGTCTGAAATAGCCATTGATGATGTGAAAGCGTATTTGCTCGATTTGCAAACGCAAGGTGAGTTGGTGATCCACTATTACCCAGAGCGAGAAGCAGATATCCCCGCAGATGATGAGGATTTAGTCATTGATACCGCGGTTTGGGCGCAAGCCTATGGCGACAGTGCGGTTGAAAAGTTAGCTCAATATCACCCTCATCTTAAAGATGCAGCGGTTAGGGCTATAGAAGATAATACTTATGGCGACGTTAAAGCGGTTGGCTTGATTCGGGCTTTTGATTGATTTGGGGTTTGTTGGAATAGGTGATTGAAGTGAGTATCTGCTAAGCCATAGCTTTTTGGTAGCCCTCACTTTTCGCCCAAAGCGAGCAAGGTGACATTGCTCCGCACTTTCTTCATAACTTGAGAAAGGTAAGTTTTTCGACAAACTACGACCGGTTTATGCCATTTGGATATTAACTGAAAACCTGATTGGACAGTCGTCTGACTTTCAGCATGAATTCGGTGTCGCAGATTTGAAAAGGGGAGTAATACTCACTGATCATATGCAAATTCATGTGCTAGAATTAAGGAAGTGGGCAAAGCAAACACATAGTTTACCGCAACATCGCTGGCTTTATTTTTTTAATGATAGCAAGCGATGGCTTTTACTGCCCGAGAACCTAAACACGCCCATCATGAGGCAAGCCATGAATGTACTAGAACAGATTTCAGACAAAGAAGACGATTATTATCGCTATCTCGCGATAGAAGATGCCATGATTGAAAAGGCTACGATAGCGCGTCAGAAAGAGGACGCTGACATCGCATTGAGGCAAGCAAAAGTCGAGACCCAGCAATTAAAAGTCGAGGCCCAGCAGTTAAAAATCCAAGTCCAGAGGCAAGAAGCCAAAGCTCAAGAGCAACAAACAAGAGCTGAATTGGTTGACAAAGAAAATGAACATTTAAAACGCTTGTTACGCGAAGCAGGCATAAACGCCAAAAAATAAATACCAGACTGATGGTTCCTTACCAACCTTGAACAGACACAAATGATTGAAAACGCCACCTGACCTTTTGATGACCTAGCGGGCTGACAGCGGCTCAGCAAGGTTAAGTCTAGAGGGGTAAAGAGAATGTCGAGCAGTTGCGAAAACCGGGCGTTGCCATC
>JBLGCB010000483.1:0-5130 GCA_047617105.1 Phenylobacterium sp.
TTGAATGCCCATGGTCGCTGCTTTGGTCGGCTTGCCTTCCTTGCGTCTGGCATCGTATTCCGTCAATAAGGTCACATTTAATGCTGTCGGAGATTTACCACTGGGTTTGATTTGTTTCTCAATGGTGCGATAACCCTTCTTTTTAAATTGCACTTTATGGGTCATTGCCGACAAGGTTGTTCTTATTGGTGAGAGGCCCAAAAACTTACCATCTACGATCACCTGAGCTGCCGGTTCGGCACTCAAGACAACTTTGCCCATTTCTCGTTTTAAGCTAACGGGCAAGGAATTCTCACTACCTGGTTGAACGGTGATATTCTTTTGATAACTGTAATAACCAGCCCTTTGATACAAAACGGCATGTTGCTGATTCGCAGTCAACGCTACCCGACCAGTATCGGTAATTTGTTTGCCATCGACCAATAATTTGCCACCTGTTGGCTCCAGCATAAAGGTCACAAAACCTTTTTTGGCTGCCAATTGGTAATCCCTATTGGCTTGCGTACTGGTATTGGTTAACGTGAAACTTTCTTCGGTATCTTCATAACCCGCCTTGCTAACACGCACCTGATATTTGCCCCCAGGTCGTGCCACCTTTATCGGTGTATTGCCTATACCCACGCCATTGAGCACCACACTGGCACCCTGCGGCTTTGAGTTAATGTCAATAAAACCATTAATCGGCTGAAGTTCAAACGCCCACACTTTCTCTTCATCTTTGCCAATATCAAAGTCTTCAGTCATCGGTTGATGATAAGGACTGTCCAGCTTAATCTGATGCTGACCTGGCTGAACCTCGGTTTTTAATGCCTCACCAACAACAACAAGTTTTCCATCTAGATACCATGCCACTTCATCCACTTTGGGGATGGTAGACGCCACCACCCTACCCGGTTTGGGTTGTAGCTCAACATGCACCAAGGGCGAGCTATCTTTATTTAATGATTCGGTGTGACTGATATAACCTTTAGCAGTTGTCGTAAAGGCGACGTCACCACCCATGGTATATAACTTGTCTTCATAAAATAGACCAAAACCTTCAGCAACACTAAATGTCGCCGACAGCCCAGCTTCTTGCGGCGCAACAGAGACGCTGTAACCTTTGGCAAATAACAGCCAAAGCGTTAATACTATCGCCGCAGGTGCGACAATACCGCCAAGCCACAGTGAGCTGGCTATATGCTTTTTCTTCGCTTGGTGTATACTTTTATCAAATTCGTTCATCGCAAATCACCGTTACTTGCTGATTAATGATCGCAGGCACTATATCGACGCCAACCCGTTTCGAATGGTAACCTTTACGGCTACCTTCAAACACATAGTGACCAGGCGTCAACTGTACCGTGTATTGTTTTTTCTTGCCCACATGTCCTTTGCCCACCACGATAATATTGGTTCTACCATCAGAGTTGATCATCACCTCAACAGGGATAGCCAAGGTGTCCAATTGCGCTTGAAGCTGCGCCATTTTTTCACTCAACAAGCCACTATTTTCAGCAATAGTGGCATTGTTTTGTAACCATTTAATCACCCTAGCCTTGATGTTTGCATCAGCCAGACGTTTAGGGCTAGACAAGTAGCGTTCAACCTTTGCATCCAGCGCCAATAATTGGCCAGCCAACAGGCTTGATTGTTGTAACTCAGCGTTGTCCTTATACTGAATCAGGTAGTGATCACTTTTTTGTTTCACCTGCGACCAATCGTCTGTAATACGTAACATTTCTACCTCAGCTACCGCCATTTCTTGTACTGAGTTCGCTCTGGCTTGTGCGATTTTATTGCTTAACAAAGTCAGTTCTTTTCTTTTGGCGTCAATGCCTCTTGCTTCCTTTAACGCATTTTTCGCCGCTGCCATATCCCCCTGAGTCACATACTGCAAACCACTTTGTAGCTTCGCAGTAAAACGATTATCTTTGAGGGTATCGAGAATGAATTCAATTCTGGCTGCCAGTTGCTGGCGCGGGGGATCCAAAGTCAGCACCTGTTGTAATAAATCCGCTTCGTGTTGCAGCTTGTTTTCTATTCGGGAAACTTTTGCAGCAGCAAGTAACTGCGCCACCTGGGGAAACACATCAATACGCATTTTAAGTGCTAATGCATCAACATCACTTGGCTTAACCATTAATGCCTGGGCCATTTGCAACCGGGCATGGTGCATATTACCTTGTTCAAAGTGACTGGTTGCCGCTGAAAAAGCCTCGCTAAAAGCCCACTTCCAGTTGGTCACCAACAGCTGACTTTGCCCAGCGACCTCGGCGAGTTGCTCCACAGCCTTGGGATAATCGCCAAAACCAAAAATCTTTAACGCCTCGTTTTTGCCTTCAACCAAACCTGCCACAGCATCACTGTCCCAACCCTGTAAATCAGAGTGCAACAGTAAAGGTTCGATATCTTGCTCATAACGCTGCAAATCTGCCTTAAACTGCACCCGGGCTTGTTCAATCTCTTGCTGTGATAACCCGTGGCTCGGTTCCTTAATCGGTTCTTTACCATTGCCAGAAAAATGATTAATACTACTAACAAGACCCGCCAGCAGTATCAATGCCACCACGATAAAACCGCCAAACATAACGCTCTTGCGCTGTTGCGCAAGGGCGTTTTCTTTTAATTGCTCTTCAAGCACAATAAACCACGCTTACAATTTGGTTGTCGGAGTTTGTTCCATTGCATACACACGCTTTAAATGCGCTTTCCACTGAATATACTGTTCTTCTGACGTGCCAGTTAACTCAACTGTTTTGTCTTCCAAAGACATCACTTGCGGATCCATTTTGATGTCCAAAGATTCACCCATTTCATCAATCGTCGCACGATGCTGTTCGGCTTCTTTACTTTCACCAAAGCTGTCTTTAAGCAGGTAAGCCCCTGCTAAAGCAGTCACTCCGGTAAGCACTTTGGAGGTCGTTGACAAGTCATGTTGGGCATTCACCCCACCAATAACGGCCAACAGACCACCGAGTATCCCCTTCGCCATGGCTTTATTTTCAGCTTCGCGAGCAGCTACAGCCGCAGGCAAGGTTTTTTCCTGCCACAAGCGATAACTGTCATCGGTTTTTTCAGTAAATCCTTCATATTGATCTTGAATGCGATCGATAAACAATTGATCTTGTACTCGCAGTGGCTTAACTCGGCCAAGCATTGGATCTTCTTTACTGGGCAAACTGGTTAGATTGACACGACCTTTGCTATCGCTTTTTAAATGCTGACCAAATGACTCAGGAGAAAAACTTTGGGCAAAACGAATATCGGTGATCTGCTTGATATTGCTTTTTTCTTCATCCGTCTTCTTGACTAACAAGTTATAAATATGGTCAGCGACATCATTAAAAACAGGCTTGTACGGGTCACCGCCTTTGTTCTTCTTGTCTCTAAAGAAACCTAAACTCACCCGGTGCTCAAACTTCTCAGCATCCCAGCGACGGCCACTGATATCAACAATCTCAATCACCAATTCAATATCTTCAGCATTTGAGTTTTCTATACGTCCCAAAATATATAAATCGGCAGTTGCTTCCGGCGTTGGTACTACGCTGATAGTGCCAAAAGCCCCGGTAGCCTCCAGTGCTTTTTTGGTCATCATCGCAAAACGATTCGATTCAGCCCGACGAAGCTGAGGCCAAATACTGTTTTCAGTTAATTCGTTATAGTCCTCAGGAATGCCGGGATCAAACACAGGGATCGCCACATCCAGATAAATATCTGAGTTGTAGGTATATACTTTGGTCTTGTCACCCAAAGCTTTGGTTGAGCCAGGCCCCACAGAGGGACCAACTGACACCTGACTACTGCCAGTCGATTGGCAACCAACCAGCGTCAATGAAGCACCAAGCAGAGCAACGCTGGTGAGTTTAGCAAAACCTACTGAGGCGGAGGATATTGCAGACGTAATGGTGGTATGAAATTTGCTTTTTATCATATTGATTCCCGTTATTTATTGTCTTTTGCTTTGTTTTTTTACTGTGTTGTTAGTATTTATTTTTTTCCATATTTACGGTGTAAATCCCATAATTTTTGACGTTTTACTGGATCGGTTTCTTTAAGGGCCGCTGCGCGTATTTGCCGTTGTACCACTGAATCATTATCTGCGGCTGGAATGTCCTTAGGCACAGATCCCCCCTGTAGAGACTCATTCTCAATTTCCCGAGTGTCCGCATTTTCAGTTTCAGTTTCACTGGAGGCCTCACCTTCTGATTCGGACGCCGCTGAACCTTGACTTCCAGAGCCAGAGCCGGTTCCGCCACCACCTGAACCCGCTCCGCCGCCACCCGAACCACCGCCCCCAGATACTGCCGATACTTTTGGCATACAGGTTTCATAACGGTCAATAGAATCAAACAATGCCTCATCCATTCTTTCAATTTTTTCTTGCACTGTCAGTAATTCATCATCGTCTTGTTCAATCTTAAATTGGGTGCAGTTTTCTGACTTTGTGGCCGGTGTATTCGGTGCACAGAGCCCTGTCGAACAATGTATTAATGGCACAATCAATGCCAGTTGCATGATAGTGTTAAAAGCGGTAATTTTCATGTTACTTTTTAATCTTTTTGGTTAAATTGAAGTTCCAAGTGCCAATCCGCTTGCCAACTCGGTCGAACACTTTCCAACCATTGGTGGCGTTATGGCCATCGATATCCAGCGAGATATAATTTTTACCATTGAAAAATGCAGATTGGTTGCGGGTATTAAAGCTGACTTTTTTTAATGAATACCCCAAGGTTTTGGCAAAAAATGGTGCCGCCTGCTTAACAGTTGAAGGGTGTGTTTTGATGAATTGACTGATTTTGCTTTTTAGCTTTTGGCACACCATATTTTTTGGCTTAACGCAGCCTTGAATGCCTTTTTTAAACAGAATTTTCGCAACGGTAGCAATCGGAAGACCAGCCCTAGCAGGGCTGGAAATCATGACAAAAATAAAGATGAAGCAGCCCCAAAATATTTTGATCTGATGTAAAGGCATTGAATAAAAATCCCACAGTTTTGTTGTTGTTGTTAATTAAAGCGAAGCTAATATGGCAAAATAAAGTAGCCAGATCAAGCCCTAAATTAAATATCTTCCTGTAATGAAAATGCAACATACAGATCCTCAAGCTTCCAAAGAGATCATGATTTTTACGATCTAACAAAATCAAG
>JBLGCB010000484.1:0-5128 GCA_047617105.1 Phenylobacterium sp.
ATAACCCACGTCGGCTCTCTTACTATGCCATTCATTAGGTGTAATATCCTTAAGACCAGCAGCTTTGAAAAATAGTGCTGTGGCCTCATCAATTTTGGTTTGAAACTCACTGCGAAGTACAGCTGATGCCTTAATCAAACGATCTGCTGCATTTTCTACTTTAGAGCCTAAACGTGGTATCGGCATATCTGCAATATGTTCGGGTTCAATATGCCTGACAACCGCGCCATATGTTCCCGCGACAATTAGTGGCACACCATAATGGGTGTTCAAAAATGCATAAAGATAACCGGATTGAATAATTTCACTGTCAGCCTCAACTTTAATTACGTGTTCAGTGCAACTCATACCTTCCATCACACTATTAGCATAACTTAGTCTACCAATCGTGCCTGAACGAGTAATTAATATCTGGTCTCTATGAACAAGGAGTTTTGGATTATCCACTATTGATTTTGTTGCAATTAAATTTAACTTTGACAAATCGGACTGCATCACGTCCCGACTTGACAAGAATGGAACTCCGTATGCTTCATCATTAAGCCACAATCGCTTATACCTACCCGCATGATATATACCACCAAAACGACTGGCGACAACTTCCTTTAATTTAGGGGACTTTCCCTTTAAGGACTCTAATTCATACTTTATCTCTATCGCTCCGCCAATGTACGGACCACAATCAAGTCGGTGCCCTTCGTTTTGAATCCAGTCGCTCTTAACTATTGTTGTTTTCATTACTCACCAGGTTCCGCATTATTCTGACGAAACGCTTTGAACGCCGCTACAATTTTTGGCAAGTCGTTGTTGACGATTCGCTTCTTTCTAATCAGCCGCCTTGTCTTGAATTGCCCGTTAACCTTTATCTTTTCGACTTCTTCTTTGTCAACCCAAATTTCTTCACCATCGGCCTGGCGTTTGTAAATCACATTACCTCGCCGGTCTTTACCTATTTTTTCAGATACTGCCATAAATACGGGATATTGAACAGCGCCGTTTAGTTCCTCTGCATCCATTTCAACTTGTGTCTTACGTTTTAAAAACAACAATGTCGTTTGTATGTTCACGTTAGCTTCGACAATAAAAGCTTCAACTGGCAGATTGACACTGGCCAAAACCCAACAATGTTGCATTATCCATGCTCGAATATATTCGTCACCCGGGTTACTCAATATACCATCCGGCAACACTATACCTATACGGCCTCCAGGCTTGACCCATTTTATACATCGCTCGATAAAAAGTACCTCAGGGGCAACTGCTGTCTTTCGATCACCGGTTTTTCTGAAAGAACCGGACTCTGTTCGCACCCATTTATCGGCTAAATCATACTGTTTAAGAATATGTTCTTCTGTCACAGGAATATCCGCGCCAAAAGGTGGATTTGTCAGCACCACGTCCATAGTACCCAGTTTACCAATGTCCTTAAATGCAGCAACACCATCCAAATACCCTAATGGAAATTCCAGCGAATTCATATGATGTACGTTAGCCATCTCATTGGCCCCCATAACAACATTCATTTGCGTGGCTTTAACCAAGTCCGGATCAAAATCAGCACCGAAGAGACATTTATTTGAATACGTAGCCAAACGCTTATGTATGACAACCCATTCTTCTTCGGTTGGAAAGTCTACATTTTTACAAATTTCACGACGAATGTTCCATTCAACATGCTTGATACTGGCGACCAAAAACCCCCCAGTGCCACAGGATGAATCAAGTACTCGCTCATTTTCTTTAGGGGCGATAATATCAACCATTAAATCGATGGCGCTACGAGGTGTAAAGAATTGGCCTTTATCTCCACGTAAATTATTACCAACGATTTCCTGATAGGCCGCGCCTTTAACGTCCATTTCTGTTTTGCCAAAATCATACTTAAACAATTCTGATACCATGAATGCCAAAGCCCGGTCTGAAAGCTTTAGTTTTTCTGAACCATCAAAAATGCCAAATTTAGCATATTCGATTTTTACTTTTTCAAACAGCGGTTCTATCCGCTGTCTTATTGTTGCCTGACCTTCTTCAGTAAATTGCTCTGTGGGACCCGCCCAAAATTGACGGGGCCGATTGTATTTTTCGTCGTGCATTTTTGAAAAAATAAGGTAAAGAAACTGCCAAAATGCCACTTCTTTACTCATACCTTCATTACCATGAATAAAATTATGACAACGCCTAAACGTTATTTTAAGCACGTCATCTTTGGCGATACGCAATTGGGCATCCGAATACACATCCCTGGAACCAATAGAATCGTCTCCTAATGGCCAATCTCCAACAGGCGTAAACTCAGTATCAAACCGAGTCTCCAGTTTATGAACGTAGAAAAATTCAATGCCGTTGGTCCACAACCCCCAGTCACATTTGGGCAACGTGCGCATAATGTTTTCTAACAGAGCTAGGTCTGCTTTTGCTTCATCGTGAGAACGCATTTGAGCTGTTTTTTTGGATTGTTTGGGAGTTTTATCGCAAATAATAATTCGCTTTATTTGGTCTAAATTGCCTGCGTCCTTTTCTTCAATTGAGTCATAAATGGCAATATCAATTTTGCCGCGCTTTTTCTTATCATTTTCTATATATTGTACAACCGCGTCCCGCGCCATGATGTCGATATCAATATGATACTCGTGAAACATCGCCCGCGCCGTGCGTTGTAAAACCAGTTCTTTGGGCGTTTCTTTAACATGTTTTTCCGTTATATAATCGAAAAGCATGCCATCGGGAACGGTTTCTATCTCTATTTTTTTTGTTTCAACTGTCATCTCATTTCTCTATTTTTTACAAATCAGCATTTAATGTCAGTTCATCAATACTCTCAATATCATCAAAATTCACGCTTTGGTGGGCATCTTTATCTTGCTCACGCAGTATTAAACGCTTTTTAATTTCTTGTGCAAGCTTTTCGCATCGATTTCTGAAAAAGACCACGTAGTCATCATCCCAAATCCCCCAATTGTCCAATTCAATCAGATGGGTGGTCATATTTGCAGCCAGCTCTGTATTTTGCTCTTTGAATTGCGCCATATAATCAGAGGGGGCCCTTGCGCCGATTTTTCGTTTATTCAAAAACTCATCAACAATAGTGATGTTGGCAATATGATTGCTATGTCCGAATTTTCCTTCTTGTTTTTTCAGAAAGGCTTTGGGGAAGTAGTGATGATAATTACGGCTATTGGCTTGCTTAAGCCAATCGTTTCTAATGTTGACGATGGCCCCATCGTTAAAAGAAACGGGTTGTTGGTAAGCCATTATACAAAGTAATGCTTTGATATAACTGCGGCCTGTACTAAACCAACCATTATCTTTAATAAATCGGACTGATGTATCAATAGCCCAATCATATTCAGGTTGCTCTGCCTGTAATATCTTGTCGATACGCTTAATATCCTGTGCGAGTCTGCCTTCTACTGCACTAGAATACCTGCCACCCAGGCTTACTCGCCAAAAGAAATCTGCCAACTGCGCTTGTTGGGGTTGTTCGGGTTTGTCTTTATGGTGATAGAAAAAATAGGCCATTGGTGCGAGCAATGAATTATAAGGCAATAGCTTAGATACAGGTATGCGGTAAGTATCTTTAAGGTAATCAACGGCAGCCTCAATGGCATCCACCACTTTGGGCCACTCCTGTATAAACTGCTTTTTATCGAGTCGTAATATATTTTGCCGTTTGCATTCTTTACCAATCACCAATGCCAGTGTTTGTAGTACGGTTGCACTTGAAATGGTGTCGTAACCTACGTCACTCAGTCTGTCAATCAATGTTTCAAAACTTTCATTTAAATCAAACCCAGTAGCCGAATCGAACGTTTTTGCGACCATTATTTCAAATAACGTCAGCGCTTTGCCACCGACATTGATACGGGTAAATATTTCCGTCGCAACATCCAGTGCCGCTTCCTTTACTTCTATTAATGAAAAGTTATAACTCTGAATGGTTTGTCTATAGGCTTCAAGCTTTTGGTGGTAGTGCTCATCAAACTTTACAAGCACAGTAATACCAGCGTTTAACAAGTCAGTAAGGCTGATATATTGCCCGGATTCGAGTACTGATATATCTGTAACAACAATTTGGTCATGTTCAGTGGCATTAAGATTGACATAAATTTTAGCAAAATCTTCTGTTTTATTACCGCGTACAATGGTTACACCTTTAAGAGCGCAGTACAGACTGGTTAGCCGTTGCTGTCCGTCGAGAACATATTCAGCAAAATCGCCATCAGGTACCAAGGGTAAATCAACCCCCCCAAGGTTTTTAACAACACGTAACGTTTCTTTGGTCTTCCAGGTAATAAAAGTCCCAATGGGGTAACCTTTAAGTATGCTGTCAATTAACCCCGCTGCCCGTTCCTTACTCCACACAAAATCACGTTGAAATTGAGGGATTTTAATCAAGCCTTTCTCTATATCTGCTAACAGCGTCATGTAAGGACGACTTTTAGGTTCTGGTAACTGCACATTTATTCCTTTTTAGAATTGTAAATGCAACGAGCGATATTAGCGCATCGTAATTTGCATGCTTTCGGTGATTCAAATAATCTCACCTCTTTGTTTGCTATATCACAAACAGCTTACTGCTATGGTGTAATCACTCCAACCTTATCATATCCTGCTTTGTTAATAAAAAGGTCACTATCTTCCACTGATCCCTACCAATAACTTTGAACTCCTCACCAAGCGAGTATAAGATCGAAACTAGAGGTGAACAATGTCAGCAAAGCAAAAGAAAGCCACGGCAAGTCAGCGAGAGGCAGCTCTACAAACCGAAGTCGCGCGACTAAAACGCCAGCTTGCCGATCAAACAGAGGGTCTGCCATCATAAAAAAAGCGGCAAAATAGGGATGAGAGAACATAGTGCCAATGATTATCTTAGCCCAGGTAAGTTTGAACTATTGAAAACGGCTTAAAAAGGTGTCCATCTTTACTGGTAGTAATCAACCATCAACCTACCAAGACAATAGATTCATATTGGTGTCGTAAAATTTGCTTTTAGACAGTATTCACTGCGCTGTCCACTTGGAGTAAACAACTGCTTCATTATCATCCCAACACTGTTGCTTATTCCAGCATTTTTCATACTTAAATACAGACAACAAAAAAACCAACCCGCTTAGGATTAAAGCCATAG
>JBLGCB010000485.1:0-5098 GCA_047617105.1 Phenylobacterium sp.
CCTACGGCGATTGCTGGTATGGGGGCGTTGGTGGTTTGATGGGTTTCGCCTTTGGCTCTACCGCATCCTACGGCGATTTCTGGTATGGGGGCGTTGGTGGTTTGATGGGTTTCGCCTTTGGCTCTACCGCATCCTACGGCGATTGCTGGTATGGGGACGTTGGTGATTTGATGGGTTTCGCCTTTGGCTCTACCGCATCCTACGGCGAATTTTGATATCGTTGCTATACTCAATTTTAACCTGAACTCGAATCAAGGAAAGAGCAAGGATGACACAATACAAACGCCATTTTGTGAACGGAGGGTGCTACTTTTTCACTGTAAATCTCCATGACAGAAGCACATCATTATTAACCGATAATATTAAATTATTGCGAAAGGCCTTTGCTGGCGTGAAAGCAAAGCACCCGTTTACCATCGATGCAGCTGTGATCATGCCAGAACATTTGCATTGTATTTTGACATTGCCACCAGACGATCAAAACTTTTCTTTGCGTTGGCGGCAAATTAAAGCTGATTTTTCACGCCAATTAGCTTGCAACGAAGAGCGAAGTATTAGTCGTTTAAGCAAGAATGAAAGAGGCATTTGGCAACGGCGGTTCTGGGAGCATTGGATTCGCGATCAGAATGATTTTAACAATCACGTCAATTATATTCACTATAATCCCGTTAAACATCATTATTGTTCACACCCTTCAGATTGGCCTTATTCAAGCTTTCATCGCTTTGTAAAATTTGGTCATTATGAGCAACGTTGGACGATGGCAGAAGCGTTTGAAGGAGATTTTGGTGAGTGATATAGAGGAGGGAGGTCGTAAGGTTTGGTTGTGTATCATCGTTTGATGGGTTTCGCCTTCGGCTCTACCCATCCTACCGCACCCTACGAAAACTAGGTCAATTGACCTTTATAGAATCTCTTTAATACCATTATAAACCGCTGCATCACCCAATTGCTCTTCAATACGCAACAATTGGTTATATTTGGCGACACGGTCTGAACGACACAAAGAACCGGTTTTGATTTGACCAGCAGCAGTGGCGACAGCCAAATCGGCGATGGTCACGTCTTCGGTTTCGCCTGAACGATGTGAAATAACCACGTTAAAGTCGGCGTCTTGTGCCATTTTGATGGCTGCCAACGTTTCGGTCAGTGAGCCGATTTGGTTAAACTTGATCAAAATGGCGTTGCCGATTTTCTCATCGATGCCACGCTTAAGGATTTTAGTGTTGGTAACAAACAAATCATCGCCAACCAGCTGAACATCTTCACCAATTTTGTCAGTAAGGATTTTCCAGCCTTCCCAGTCACTTTCGTCAAGACCATCTTCAATAGAAGCAATAGGGTATTGCTTGCTTAAATCGGCTAGGTAATCTGCAAATTCAGCTGAGGTGAAGACTTTGCCTTCGCCTTTTAAGTCGTATTTGCCATCGACATAAAATTCTGATGCGGCGCAATCTAGTGCCAATACAACGTCTGATCCCATCTTATAACCAGCATTGGTTACCGCTTCAACGATAACGGCCAGTGCTTCAGCATTAGAGGATAAGTTCGGTGCAAAACCACCTTCATCACCAACTGAAGTGCTTAAACCACGGCCTTGAAGGACTTTTTTCAAGCTATGGAAGATTTCAGCACCCATGCGTAATGCTTCAGAGAAGTTGGCTGCACCCACTGGCTGAACCATAAATTCTTGAATATCGACGTTGTTGTCGGCGTGCTCACCACCATTGATGATATTCATCATTGGTACCGGCATAGAGTAGTTGCCAGCGCTGCCATTAATGTCAGCGATATGTTGATACAAAGGCACGCCTTTGAAGTCAGCAGCGGCTTTGGCGGTGGCCAAAGAAACCGCTAAAATGGCGTTAGCGCCGAGTTTATCTTTGTTTTCGGTGCCATCAAGATCAATCATGATGCCATCGATGGTGCTTTGCTCTAGCGCGTTCTGGCCAATAACGGCCTCGGCGATAAGGGTGTTGACGTTGGCTACGGCAGTTAAAACGCCTTTGCCCAAATAACGGCTTTTGTCGCCATCGCGCAATTCAAGCGCTTCGCGAGAACCGGTTGAAGCACCTGATGGTGCAACAGCGCGGCCCCAAGCACCACTTTCTAGGTGAACATCAGCTTCTATGGTTGGGTTTCCACGGGAATCCATTACTTCACGAGCAATGATTTTTACAATCTTAGACATGTTAACTCCTCTAAACGCAACTTTGTATTTTCGGTTTAAAATCCGCACAGCTATATGTGTGCGGTGATGGTATAACGTTGGTTTTTCTACTTATTTTTTTGGTGCTCAAACGCTGCTGCGATGAATCCTTCAAATAAAGGATGGCCATCACGAGGCGTTGAGGTAAATTCAGGATGGAACTGGGCGGCGACAAACCACGGATGATCAGGGTTTTCGATAATTTCAACCAGCTGTTTGTCGGCAGACAAACCGGTAAATTTCAGTCCGGCGGCTTCAAGTTGTTCAATATAATGATTATTGACTTCGAAGCGATGGCGATGACGTTCAATAATGGTGTCGCTGCCATACATATTGTGCACTTTTGAGCCTGGGGTTAAATGACATTTCTGTCCACCCAGACGCATGGTGCCACCGAGGTCAGTATTGGCATCGCGGGTTTCTGTTTGGCCTTCGGCATCCATCCATTCGGTGATCAAACCAATCACTGAATGAGGGCCGTCAGGATTAAACTCAGTAGAGTTTGCGTCTTCGAGACCAGCAACGTTACGCGCATATTCGATCAGCGCAACCTGCATACCCAAGCAAATGCCAAGGTAAGGTACTTTATTTTCACGGGCGAATTTGGCCGCTAAAATTTTGCCTTCTGTGCCGCGTTCGCCAAAACCACCGGGCACCAAAATAGCATCGACAGATTCAAGACCTTCAAAACCTTTGCTCTCGATATCTTGGGCATCGACATAATGGATATTGATTTTTAACTGGTTTTGGAGTCCGGCATGTTTAAGCGCTTCGTTGACAGACTTATAAGCATCCGGCAGCTGGACGTATTTTCCGACCATAGCGACGTTGACTTCACCAATGGGGTTGGCTTCTTTATAAAGTACCTGCTCCCACTCTGATAAGTCAGCCTCAGGCGCATCAATATGAAAACGACGACAGATGAGTTCATCAAGGCCTTGTGATTTTAACAGCGCTGGAATTTGATAAATACTCGAAGCATCTTTTAACGAAATAACCGCCTGTTCTTCAACATTGGTGAACAGTGAGATTTTGGCCCGCTCGTTGTTTGGGATCGGCGCTGTTGAACGACAAATCAAAATGTCTGGCTGAATACCAATCGAACGCAATTCTTTAACTGAGTGCTGGGTCGGTTTGGTTTTGACTTCACCGGCGACGGCAAGGTAAGGCACCAAGGTCAGGTGCATATACATCGCCCGTTCGCGGCCAAGTTGAACACCTAACTGGCGAATGGCTTCTAAAAACGGCTGCGATTCGATATCACCCACAGTACCGCCGATTTCGACCATCGCCACATCAAATCCTTCAGCACCTTCAAGGACCCGGCGTTTTATTTCGTTGGTGATATGAGGGATAACCTGAATGGTGGCACCAAGGTAGTCACCACGACGCTCGCGACGCAACACGGATTCATATACTTTACCCTGGGTAAAGTTATTGCCCTTGCTCATTTTGGTGCGAATAAAACGTTCGTAATGACCCAAATCCAGATCGGTTTCAGCACCGTCATCGGTGACAAAAACTTCACCGTGCTGAATGGGACTCATCGTGCCTGGATCGACATTAATGTATGGGTCCAGTTTAAGCATAGTGACTTTTAAGCCACGCGCTTCAAGGATTGCTGCCAATGAGGCTGCTGCAATGCCTTTACCCAATGATGAGACTACGCCACCCGTCACAAAGATATATCTAGTTGTCATGAGACCCCAAAAGATGTTAGGAAGTTTAAAGGAATTATGTTGTGCTTCACTGTGTTGTATATTGTGTTGTATATTGTGTTGTATATTGTGTTGTATATTGTGTTGTATATTGTGTTGTATATTGTGTTGTATATTGCGCTGATATAGCACTATAAAGACGGGGAGGCAGTCTAACAAAACAGCGCGAATTACTCAAATGAAAATTCTTCTGGTAGGGCCTATACTTAAATAAAGTTATTAAGGATCCGGAGCGACGCCGCTTGAACAACCGTTGTTGTATTTACCTGATATTGTCTATGTTGCTGATAGTCTTACACTTACCCGCCAGCGTATTGGCCGCTTTGCGTTTTGATGCTTATGATCTTGAAGATGGTTTGTCACAACAAACCATTACCAGCATTGTGCAGGATCGGTTTGGTTTTATCTGGTTTGGCACTCAGGATGGTTTAAACCGTTTTGACGGTCATAGTTTTAAGGTGTTTCGGCATCACCGGGATGATCCCCATGCGATTGGCGGTAAGCTGATCAAAAGTCTATACATTGATAAAAAAGGCACTTTATGGGCGGGCACGTTTGTTGGTGGCTTGAGTCGATTTGACTACCAGAGCAATAGTTTTGTTAACTTCAAGCATGACCCAGCCAACCCACAGAGTATTCCTCGGGGCAGTATTAATGCGCTGTTGCAGGTAAACGACAACCAGTTGTGGCTCGGTACTCTGGGCCAAATCACTATCTTTAATATCGCAGAGCAAAACTTCAGCACCATTAAATTGCCGATTGACTCGGTTTCTGAGGTTGGCGGCGAGCAGATATCGGCGATGAGCGTTGGCCCGTCAGGGGATATTTGGATAGGTACAGAAGGCGGTGGTTTATACCGTTATCAGCTTAAAACCAAACAGTTTGTCCATTATGTTTTTAATGCCGATAATCCCGATGGTATCAGCCATAATGTGATTAGAGCGGTGCTGCATGATTCGAATAAAACATTATGGCTGGGGTCGGATCAGGGTTTAAGCCGTTATGATGCCATCACTGACCGTTTTGACCATTTTGTTCATGATGCAAACGACAGCCGCAGTCTTAGTGATAATAAAGTGACTGCTGTGGTCGAAGACCGGCTTAACAGAATTTGGGTTGGCACCCTTTATGGCCTCAATCGATTAGATCAGCGCCATCGCCATTTTATGCG
>JBLGCB010000486.1:0-5077 GCA_047617105.1 Phenylobacterium sp.
GTCATATAAACACACTGAGGAAATGCCCTCATCAGTAGGTGTTCGAATCGGCAGCTTTGATACCACAGATATTTTTGCCCGTGATAGCTTTACTTTGGGTGAATCCCACTTTCAATGGTCTTTTGACTATAGCCGTTCTGATGATGATAGTGATCGTATTGTCGATTCGGATTTGCAATCCGTGTTTGACAATATATTTGCAACGTCGGCATCAAAGGCACCGGGATCAATTGACGAGCATTACGAACTGTTGGGTCTATTGGCCAAATGGCAATGGCATAATTTCAGCTTTGATTATTATAATTGGCGTAATTTTGATGTCGGTCATGGGGCAGGTATTTCACAGGCTTTAGATCCGACAGGTAAAAGCTCAGTTTATGAGAACCTGTTGACGGCACAGTATGATTTTAGTGAGTGGGTTACAGGTGACCTCAAAGCGACGCTAAGTTACAAGCGCCAAAATAAGAAAACGTATCTGACGGTTTTTCCTGCTGGCGCTGTATTGCCTGTTGGCATTGATGGCAATATAAATTTCGGCAATCCTGAGAGGTTGGTATTATTTGAAGATGGTTTTATTGGAACTCCTAGCGCCAGTGGTGATTCAAAGACTTTTCGTTTAACTCATTTAGTTAATTTAACCAGTCAACATTTATTTCGTTGGGCATTGGGTTATGAAGAACAGCAGTTTAGAGTCAATCAGCGAAAAAATTCGGGTCCAACTGTATTAGACGACTCTCAAACTGTCGCGACCAATGAGTTGACAGATATTACAGGCACTCCTTACACTTATCTACCAGATGTTAATCGCAACTTTTATTATTTGTCTTTGCAAGATGAATGGCAAATAACCCCTCAAGTGCAATTTTCGTTGGGGATCAGGCATGATGATTATTCTGATTTTGGTACTACCACTAATCCTCGTCTCGGTTTTATTTGGCAGGCATCGGATAGTTTCACTCTGAAATTATTTGCTGGCTCAGCATTCAGAGCGCCTGCGATTAGTCAGCTTTATTCACAAAATAATCCGGTGGCCATTGGAAACCCCGATTTAGGTCCTGAAACTGTAAGTACATTAGAAACAGGCTTTAATTTTGAATATCTGGTGACGAAAAACTTTACTTTGTCGCTGAGTATGTTCGACTATCATGCCAAAGATTTAATTGCTTTTGCGCCTTCAAATCAGGTGCAAGGTCAGTTGGCGCAAAATATTGGTGAACAAAAGGGCCAAGGCGGAGAGTTTTGGTTAAAGTGGAAACCCAAAAACAATATGACAATCGATTTTAGTTATTCGCTGTTGTCGGCCGATGATAAGGCAGGTGCTAGAATTGCAGATATACCCAACAAAATGGCCTATCTCGGTGTTAACTGGCAAATTAACGACGATTGGTTTTGGAATGTTGATGGCAAATGGATTGCCGAACGCACGCGCTCACAAATCGATGCCAGAGCAAAGTTGGCCAATTACACTTGGGTGACAAGCAAGCTTGAACGTAAAAACATCATCAAAGGTTTGTCTGCTGCGCTGGTGGCGAAAAACCTGTTTAACAAAAATGCCAAAGAGCCAAGTAATGGCACCATTGCCGATGATTATCCGTTGCCAGGTCGACAATTATTGTTTGAGTTGGTGTATTTGTTTTAGTGGGGTCCAGAGTCAGTTAATTTAACCGTACCAGAATATTAATTAAAGGAAATAAAATGAAGCCGTTCAAACTGCTAGTGCTGGCAAGCTTGGGCTTAAGTACATCGATAAGTACTTTTGCAGAACTCGAAATAATCACCGTTACCGCAACCAAGCGTGAAGCCAGCTTGCAAGAGGTACCCATCGCTGTCACCGCTATGACCGGGGATCAACTGAAAAATGCAGGCATTACCGACGTGCGTGAATTGGCCACGTTGTCACCTAGCTTTAATGGTACTTCGTCCAGTAGTGAAACTGGTGGTACTGCCTTACGGATACGTGGTGTGGGCACGACGGGCAATAATATCGGCTTAGAAAGTGCCGTTGGGGTGTTTATCGATGGGGTTTACTTGAGTCGACCAGGTATTGCATTGACCGACTTAGTGGATATTGAGCGTATTGAAATTTTGCGTGGCCCACAGGGTACTTTGTTTGGTCGTAATACCAGCGCTGGTGCATTAAACATTATGACCCAAAAACCCAGTTTGGATCAAAGCCATTTCTGGGCCAACGCGACCATTGGTAACTTTAATGCTGTTGGCTATCAAGTCGGTGGCACTTTGCCATTAATAGACAATGAATTGGGGATGCGCTTTAGTGCCACCAAACGCAGCCAAGATGGTTTTAGCCAAAGTGTGACCTCTGGCAATGATAGTATCACACGAGACCGTTATTCGTTTAAAAGCCAATTGTTATGGGCTGGCGATGAAAATGTAGAATTAAGGCTGATTGGAGATTATTCTGATGCCGATGAACAATGTTGTGATGCCGCGATTATGACCGAATCGCCCTTAGCATTGGCCGGTATTTATGCATTGGCTGGATTACCTGCTAATGGTGGAGTTGAAGCGTTTGGTCAGCAAGCTTTCGAAGACCGATTGACCAATGGCGATGTTAATTATAATACGTCTAAGCAATTTGGCCTTTCAGCCCATTTGGATTGGGATCTAGATTGGGCTAAGTTCACTGGTGCGTATTCTCGGTCAATGAGTTTGAGCAACAAGGGCGCTCTTTTTCAATTTATAGCCACAATACCTATGCGGTGACTAGTCAGTGGGGCTTGGTATTGGGTTTACGTTGGATAAATGATGATAAAAAGGGCAAATATGGCCAAAGCGACAATGAAAGCCAAGTCTGCCTTAACACTATCGCCAACGTTGGTGCCAACCAACTCCCTTCGAGCTTCGCCCCTTTTGCCGTCGCCTTTAGTTGTATTTCAAATATCGCCCCTATTGATACTCCCAACACACCTTTTCCGCGCTCATTTGATGATACTTTTAAAGATGAAGAACTGACCTATACCGTCAAATCGGCTTATGACATTAATGAGTTTGCCAATACTTACGCCAGTTTTACCCACGGCTATAAAGCGGGTGGTTTTAATCTCGATGCGAGTGCAGCCATCGGCGGTGCAGAGCCAAGGTTTAATTCAGAAACCACTGATGCTTGGGAAATCGGCTATAAAGCCGAATTCTGGCAACGCCGTTTAAGAGCCAACTTGGCAGCTTTTCATCAAGAGATGAATGGTTTTCAGGTGCTTGAATTTACTGGCATTCAATTTAAAACCTTTAATGTGCCAACGGTGCTGAGTTCTGGCTTCGAAGCTGAATTTTTATTAAATGCCACCGACGATTTAGATTTAAGCTTGGCCATGACTTTTCTTGATGCACGTTACGCTGATAACTGTGATAAAGGCGATAGTCAAAATGAACCCGTTTCTCGCTTATGTGGTAACCGTTTGACCAATGCGCCAAGTTTTGTGTCTGTAGTCGGTTTTGACTATCTAACACAACTGGCGGATACTCATTTGACTTTTTTCATCCATGGTTCGCTGCGTCACGAAAACAAACGTCGCACAGCGACTCAGGCATTTGATAGCAACGGCATTGCGAATGCCAACGACTGGCAAAATACCAACAACAAAACCAACCTGCGAATAGGATTGGGTGACAGTGATGGCGATTGGACCGTAGAACTGTGGGGTCATAATATTTTCGACAAACAAACCCAAAGTATTACCTTTAATCTGCCTTTACGTACTGGCGCAAGAGCGACGTTTTTTGAAGCGCCGCGGACTTATGGTTTGACCTTGAGGACAGAGTTTTAACGTTTTCGATTGAGAAAACCATTGGCTTTGCGCATAATGCTTTGCTGCTAAATCAAAACAAATAGGTGAACATTCAATGACCAAAGCAACCTACATTTTCGACATGGACGGTTTATTAATCGATTCAGAACCATTATGGCAAGAAGTTGAAAAACAGGTGTTTGCCACCGTGGGCATCCAGTTGAGTACGGCTATGTGTGAACAAACCACAGGATTGGGTTGTGAAGAAGTGGTTGAGTATTGGTATCGACGTCGTCCTTGGGATGGCCGTTCAAAGGTGCAAATACATGACGATATTATTGCGGCGATGGTGGCCAGTTTTCAGCGTTATTTGCCGCTAAAACCTGGCGCAGTGGCGTTGATTAAACAACTGGCTAAAAACCACACCGTAGGCATTTGCAGTGCCTCATCAATGGTGCTGATTGAAACCGCAGTGGCGATTATGGGCGTTGAGCAATATATTGCGGTAATACATTCGGCAACCGCTGATGAATTTAGTAAACCTCATCCATTGCCTTATTTAAACTGTGCTAAAGAATTGGCTTGTGAAGTACACACCTGCATCGTTTTTGAAGATTCAGCACCTGGCGCGATTGCCGCCAAAGCTGCCGGAATGACTGTGGTGGCTGTGCCTGAAGGGCCATACAGTGACGATAAATTTGGCTTTTGTGATCAAGTACTTACCAGCTTGGAAGATTATGAAGTGCCTTGCTGAATAACCGTCTTTCATCTAATGCTTTAACTACCACATCCCTGTGGTTATTTCTGTGGGGCAGTAATGCTTTTACAGCTTGATTTCATTCAATTTGTAGGTTACGGCTTGTCAGAAAATCCAGAGATATAAATGGGTGGATGATTAGGTAATTCAGCGACAATATTGAGTTTACCACCCATCGCTTCGATGTATTTGCGTAGTGTCGAAATCATCAAATCACTGCGTTTTTCAAGGCGGGAAACACCATCTTGGGCAATGTGCAATTTTGAGGCGACTTCTTTTTGGGTCATATCCATGGCTTTGCGAATTTCTTGCAAGGCCATGTATTCTGCTTTTAGTTGAGAGCTTTGTTTTTGAATAGCATCCTGTTCTTCTTTGGGTAGTGAGCCTATAACCTCTTTAAATGACCGTCCCATACTAATCGTCCTCTTGTTGGGTGAGCCAATCAGCAAAACGTTCTATGTGTGATGCCATTGCTACACGTATTTTTGGATCTAGCTCAAGAAATTCACTTTCAAATTCGTCACAAAAATCTATCTCCCAACGCATCATTTGAGTATTCCATATAAGACATATT
>JBLGCB010000487.1:0-5055 GCA_047617105.1 Phenylobacterium sp.
CTTGCCAAATACTTGAACATGTCACCCGTCAGCATCCAAAAATGGGAGCGAGGCGAATCAAAACCCACAGGGGCTGCACTGAAGCTGTTAAACATCATCAATAGTCAAGGTCTGTCGGTAGTCATGTAATACCAGCATAACAGTCAAAAAGACCCTGTAAATAATGCTGCTTAATCAGGGATGATCCGTAGCACACGATACCTTCTATTCCTGCCTTTTTTGTCAGAGTACTTATCAAAATACCTGCAATGCTCAGTAAATTCCTTTATAAATTATCCGCTAGGTAAAAATACCGCACACAAAGTTACAGATGTAATATACAAACAACAGTTAAACTTGTATTATTCATCACCTCTGGCTTGCGATATCAAAACACCTTAGGTTATGTGATTGTCGGGGCACTTTAAAGGAATTCATTGATGAACAATAAACTAACAACTGATAAAAACGGCAAAGGCTATCAAACGCTGGTTGATGATATAGGTCAGTTGTATGAAACAAGCCGGATTCGGGTGTGTCAGGCGATCAATACCCAACTGGTGGAAACTTATTGGCAAATAGGTCAGCAAATCGTTGAGTTTGAACAGGGAGGACAAACTAAGGCACAGTATGGTACTGCTTTGATAACCCGTCTCAGTCAAGACTTAAAATTACGTTATGGTAAAGGGTTTAGCCGTAGCAATGTCGTCCGGTTTCGCCAGTTTTATATTGCCTATCCAATTGGTGCGACAGTGTCGCACCAATTGAGTTGGTCTCATTGGGTTGAGTTGCTTAAAATAGAAAGTGAACAGGAGCGATTGTTTTATCAGAACCAAACACAAATTGCCAACTGGAGTGTTCGAGAGCTTAAACGACAAAAGGATAGCGCTTTATTTCTAAGGCTGGCAGCAAATAAAGACAAAGCACAAATACAGGCATTGGCGACCAAAAGCCAACCAGTAAGTGAACCTGCCGATCTGACACGCGATAGTTATATCTTTGAATTTTTAAAAATACCAGAACCCTACCACATCAGTGAAAATGCGCTGGAGCAAGCCCTATGTGATCATTTGCAACAATTTTTATTGGAATTAGGCAAAGGGTTTACTTTTGTTGGCAGACAATATCGAATTACCATCAATAATTCTCATTACAGGGTTGATTTGGTTTTTTATCACCGTATATTGCGCTGTTTTGTACTGATCGATTTAAAAATTAATGAGGTTAAACATCAGGATATCGGTCAAATGAATATGTATATGGGTTATTTTGCCAAAGAAGAAAATATTGAAGGCGACAACCCGCCGATTGGCCTTATTCTGAGCAGAGAAAAAGATGAGTTGCTGGTCGAATACACTACCTATGGCATGGATAGTCAGCTGTTTGTGCAGAAATATCAGCTATATTTGCCCAATGCAGCAGAACTGCGTAGAGAAATTGAAATCACGCTACAAGAACGTGAGGAATAGAAATTCCAGGTTATGGGTAGGTCAACCCACTGGCCCCTTACCCTACACCCTTGCAGGGCAGGTCCAACCAAAACGTGGTACCAACCCCCAATTCAGACTCAACCCGCATTTCACCGCCATGCTTTTGCACCACACCAAAAGCGATTGACAAACCTAACCCGGTGCCTTTGCCCACTTCTTTAGTGGTATAAAACGGTTCGAACAGCTTATTTTTGGTTTCATCTGTCATGCCGCAGCCGTTGTCGCGCACTGAAATTTCAATCACTTCATTAATCAACTGGCAACCTATCACAATTTTACCCGGTCTGTCTGAGCTTTGCTGACCCGTTTGCTGACCTGTTTGCTGATTTAGGACGATGGCATCACAAGCATTGACAATCAAATTCATAAACACTTGATTGAGTTGGGCCGGGTAACATTCCAGCTTCAGCGCTGAGTCAGCTTCAGCTTCTGATTCAAGCCCAGACCCCGGCTTAACCGCAAAATCAGTGATAAATTCTGCTGTGTGAGCAAATTTGGTTTGTACCAAGTTAATGGTTGATTGCAGCAAGTCGGTGATTGTCACTGTTTGATGCTCAGCTGAATCTAATTGGCTAAAGGTACTTAAGTCCTCAACGATGATGTTGATGCGTTGTGCGCCATTTTGAATGCCGTTTAAGTGCTCATGCAGCGGTTTAAACTGTTCACGAAACTGATTGAGAATCGCTTCTGGCGCATCATCACCAGCTAACTCAAACAAAAACTGTTGAAAGCGGGTTAAATCAACTTCGAGGTTTTGACTACTGGCATAAACAAAGTTATTGGGGTTATTGATTTCGTGAGCAACACCGGCGGTTAAGGTACCCAGTGATGACATTTTTTCGGCCTGCACCAGTTGTTGTTGAGTGTCGATGATCTCTTTGTTTTTCTGCTCAAGCTCAACAGTGCGCTCGCTCACTTTACTTTCTAAATTACGGTGAATATCCAAAAACTTGAGATGGGTTTCGACTCTGGTCAGTAACTCGTGTTTACTCACCGGTTTGCTGAGGTAATCATTGCCACCTGAGGCAAAACTTTGCATCATATCGGCGACCTGATTTTTGGCGGTTAAAAATATCACTGGCAAATCATTCACCGGATGGCTTTCACGCACCTTGGCGCAAACATCATAACCCGAGACTTTGGGCATCATGACATCGAGCAAAATCAAATCAAACGGACCATCTTCCTTAATCGCTTTAAGTGCCTGCTCGCCACCACTGACTTCAACCAGTTGATAGTTTTGCAATGACAAGTGGTTAAGCAATACCTGACGATTCACCGGTTCATCATCTACCAGCAAAATACGAAATTGTACATCACCGTTAGTGATGTTGATGGTGGTGTTAGTAATAGTAGTGACCGCAGGTGCCAAGTCAATCTCGTCAAGCAGATGTAAGCGCGAAACGATTTGGCGACTCTGGGTCGACGCTTTTTGCTCAGTAACCGCCAAGTTAAAACCAAATACAGACCCTTTGCCCACTTTCGATGTGACGGTGATAGTGCCACCATGTAATTCAACCAACTGTTTGCTGACCGATAGCCCCAACCCCGTGCCACTTTGGGTCCGCTGTATGTCACCTTCGATTTGTTCAAAAGAAGTAAAAATGTTGTCAAGCTGCGCTTTTTCGATACCAATACCCGTGTCTGTCACGCTGAGGGTTAACTGGTTGTGGTCTGTGTTGCTTAAGGCAGCCGACACTGTGACCTGACCTGCGTCAGTAAATTTGATGGCATTACCAACAAGATTATGGAGAATTTGCTGCAAGCGATTTTCATCGGCCAAAACCGCGGGTAAATTTTTTGACACGAAATTGATGAGTTCAAGCGGTTTACTGCCAACCAGCGGTTTTGACAAGGTGAGTACCACCTCGGTCAGGCTATACAAATCAACCGGGTGTTGGCTTAAATTGAGGTGACGGTTTTTGAGTTTGGAGAAATCGAGGATATCGTTGACCAGATTCGACAGACGTTTGCCGCTGGAAACAACCATCGCCAGATTATGGTTAGCTTCATTGGGTAACTGGCCTGCAACACCATCAATTAACGACTCAGCCAGACCAATAATGCCATTAAGCGGGGTGCGTAATTCGTGGGAAGTATTGGCCAAAAACTCGTCTTTGAGTTTATCGACCTCGGTGAGCTTACGATTGAGCTGCTGTTGGTCAACTATTTTTTGCCGCTGGGCCAGCAGTTTATGACGTTGGGCACGCACAAGAGCAGCAATAACAGCCCCCACCAACAAGATATAAAGCGTATATGCCCACCAAGTACGCCAAGGTGCGGGTTTGATGATGAGTGTGATATTCCGGCTGTGCCCCATCCACAAGGCTTCATGATTGCTGGCTTTAACTTTAAAGGTGTAATTGCCTGCGGCTAAATTGGTATAGGTGGCGCGGCGATTATTGGCTTTGGTGGCAATCCAATTGGGATCAAAACCTTCCAGCTGGTATTGATATTGATTCAGTTGGGAATCGGCGTAATGTAAGGCAGCAAATTCAAACGACAGCACGTTTTGCTGGTGGTTCAGGGTCAGTGATTGGGTGTGGTTAATCACTTTGGTCAAAGGGGAGGCCTTATTGGTATTAAGCGCTTTATTGTTGACAGCCACCGATTGGTTAATCAGCCGAAAATCGGTGAAAACCAGCTTAGGCGGCTGGCTGGGTTGAATGATTTTTTCAGGGTAAAATGCGCAGTAACCTTCGTCATTACCGACTAAGAATTGGCCATCTTCGGCTTTGAAGTAAGTGCCGGGGTTGGCAGAACAATTAGATTTTGCGGCAATATTGTTTTTAATGCCTGCACTTTTAGGGTCGAACAATGCCATACTGCCATCCCCCAGACTAAGCCAAAGTTGGCCATTTTTATCACTTAATACCGCCGCAACAAAATCATGGGATAAACCCTGTTTTTCGCGATAGTGAGTGAAGGTTTTAGTTTGTGGCTCGAATTGATTTAGCCCGCCTGCGGTACCAAACCAAAATATCCCCTGCGTATCTTGGTAAATGGCGTTAACCACATTATGACTTAAGCTATTATTGTTATTGAGGGTATTAAGGGTATCGGGGTCGTGCAAATAACGGGTGAATGTCTGCGATTGCAGATCGAATTGATTAACACCACCACCAGAAGTGGCTATCCACAGGGTACCATCTTTGGCCGGGTATAAGGCAAGGATATCATTATCACTGATACTCTGGGGTAATTGAGGAGAATGGATATAACGACTAAAGTTTTGGCTTTGCGGGTTAAATCGATTGAGGCCATTTTGCGTCCCTATCCAAAGTTGACCCGAGTTATCCTCTGTGATGACCCTAACAAAATCATCCGTTAAACTATGCTCATCATTGCTTTGATGTCGGTAATGAATAAAACCCTCCTGTTCCTTCTTATGTTCACGTTCCCGTTGTAGTCCCTGGTGCTGGTTTTTCTGATTGAGTAGGTTAAGACCACCTGTTGAGGTACCCACCCACAACCTGCCCGCTGAGTCTTCAAATATTGAGCGCACATCATTGCCGCTGAGGCTTTGTGGGTTATCGGGGTCGTGTTGGTAATGTCGGAATTGGTCGGTGGTTTTATCATAGCGATT
>JBLGCB010000488.1:0-5052 GCA_047617105.1 Phenylobacterium sp.
TATTGTTGAGACGTTGGGATTTAGAAGATTTTTGGTATGGGGATATTGCGTGCCAAATCATTAAATTTAAAATTTCAGGTTTGCAGTATGTGATGGTTTTTAATCGCATTGACGCAGTTAAGACTTAGGAGAAGAGGAGTTAGGTTATGAGATCAGAACCCCACATTACAAAAGCAATGACAGCTAAAATTGAAGCCATGAAGAAAATCAAAGCTGCTTATTTGAAAGCTAAAGAAAATGATCAGGTAAAGTCTTATCGCGTATCTCCTCAGTAAATTTACTTGGTTTTGGTTGCTCTACGATAGTGTATGAATAGAGCATCATATCCTTTTAGATAAAATTAGCCCACCTGCACCCCAGTGCAAAAAAGTGCTATCATGCCCGTCACTAAATTCAAATTCCCACTAAACCTTAACCCTACAGCAACGGCACTAATCACTTATGTTCCATATCGCCCTTTACGAACCTCGAATAGCACCAAATACCGGTAACATCATTCGTCTGGCGGCCAATAATGGCTGCGCTCTGCATTTAATCGAACCATTAGGCTTTGATTTGGAAGAGAAAAAACTGCGTCGGGCCGGATTAGATTATCATGATTTGAGCAATGTCACTCGCCACGCCAATTATCAGGCTTTTCTTGAAGTGGTCAAAGGACGACGAATTTTGGCTTGCACCACCAAAGGCAGCCGCCCTCATTCAGATATAGAATATCAGCCGGGTGATGTCTTATTGTTTGGCTCTGAAACCAGTGGTTTACCTGATGAGGTATTAAACAATATCGACAGCAGTTTGCGACTGAGAATTCCGATGGTCGAAAGTAACCGCAGTATGAATCTATCCAATGCGGTTGCAGTGATCAGCTTCGAAGCCTGGCGACAACACGGTTATAGCGGCGGACAGTAATATAACCAGCGATGGAATGAAAAACTTAATAATAACCGTAACTTGTTATGGAACGACGTAGGGTGGTCACGCTTTTTGTGCCCACGCGTGACCTTGAAGCCATATGCAGGCCCTTTATATGTCTATGTACGGTGACCTTGAAGCCATAAACAGGCTCTTTATATTTATAGGCAATAAGCATGATCCCAGCTATCAACCGTTTTCTTGTTCATGATCTTCAGTTTGAAACCCTCACTGTACCAGGTGTACTTATTCATCAATGCTCTTTTGATAAAGAAGCGTATCATGATGAATTTTTCAATGTGCTTGGCATCGATTATCCGCAGAAATTAAACCGAGCAGTGCCCAAACGTAAAGCAGAATTTCTTGCCGGACGTCATTGTGCCAAAACGCTGTTAGCTGAATTGGGCATTCATGACTTCACTATCGTGCCAGATAAAAACCGCTGTCCGCTGTGGCCTCCGGGCATTAAAGGTTCAATTAGCCATAGCAATACCAATGCGCTGGTGATGCTGACCACGCGTACAGATGTGTTGGGTGTTGGCATCGATATCGAAAGCGTGATTAAAACCAAAACCATGAATGATGTCAAAAAGTCGATTATCTTCGATCACGAATACGACCTGCTTGAGCAGGGCGATGTTTCAGCCGAAACCATTTTTTCACTGCTGTTTTCGATCAAAGAAAGCTTCTTCAAGGCAGGTTATCCCTCAACTGGCCGTTATTTTGATTTTGATGCGGTGCGTATTACCGAACTCGATTTTGCCACCCATACCTTTAAATTGACATTATGTGAAGAATTGAATCCTAAGCTGACTAAGGGAATGCGCTTTAGCGGACAATTTGGTTTTGTCGGCGAACAGGTGGTGTCTTTACTGGTTTTATAATTATTGCTGCTAAGTGACGATTTTTTTCGTATTTGTAGGTAACTTTCTGTTAACATGTGCGCCATCGCAACATCTATAACAACACCTATCACAACACTCGTATTTTGGAATAATTGATAAAGATGAAAAAATTGATATTGGTGGCCGCTAGCGTCACGTTCTCCTTAGGGTTGGTGGCTTGTAGCCAGACTAACACTACTGAAACCGATAACCGGGTTCAGACCTTAACTTCAGGCATCGAAATGGCTAATTTCGATCACTCGGTGCGCCCGCAAGACGATTTTTATCGTTATGTTGATGGCAACTGGTTAAAGAAAATTAAAATCCCGGCAGACCAGTCTAATTACAGTTCATTTTTTCAGGTTTACGAGCAAACTGAAATCACTTTGCGCAAAGTGGTTCAAGATGCGGCGGCTAAGCCCAACAAAGCCAGCGGCAGCAGTGAACAAAAACTGGGCGACTTATATACCAGCTTTATGGATCAACAGAAGATCAATGCATTGGGCTTGTCACCACTGGCCAATGACCTCAACAAAATTGCCAATTTAAGCTCAGCTGCGCAGTTAAGCGCAGCGTTTGCCTACTTCAATCATATGTCCGTCAACACCCCTTTTCGTTGGACAGTTGATAATGATGCCAAGATGTCGAGTCAGTACGCCATTTCTGTGTCGCAAAGTGGTTTGGGATTGCCAGACCGAGATTATTATCTAAAAGACACCGAGAAGTTTAAAAAGCTACGCCAGGATTACCAGGGTTATATGGCTCAGGTGCTGAGCATGGCGGGTTACAGTGGGGCAAAGCAGGCTGCACAGGGTATTATGACCTTAGAAACCGCGTTAGCCAAATCACAGTGGAGCAGGGTAGAAAGACGTGATCCACAAAAAGCCTATAACAAGTTATCTTTTGCCGAGTTGGATAAACTGTTGGGGCAAATCAGTTGGGCTGATTATGCTAAAACAGCGGGTTTGGATAAAGCCTCAGAAGTGATCGTAGAGCAACCCACTTATCTGTCTGGTTTTGCCACCATATATAGCCAAACCAGTCTGCAAACCTTCAAAGATTACCTCAGTTTTCATCTGATTAACGATTATGCCACTAGCCTATATCAGCCAATGGCAGACTTACATTTTGAGTTTTTCTCCAAACGTTTAACTGGCGTGCAGGAGCAATCCCCCCGCTGGAGAAGAGGCATCGAAGTCGCCAATGCGATTGTCGGCGAAGTATTGGGTGAATTATACGTCAAAGCAGCGTTTCCGCCTGAGGCGAAAAGACGTATGGAAGTGATGGTGAAAAACCTGATCAAAGCCTATTCAAAACGTATTGCTCAGCTAGAATGGATGAGTCCTGAAACCAAGCAGTCGGCGCAACAAAAACTGGCCAAATTTACTTATAAGATTGGTTATCCTGATAAATTCAAAGATTATTCGGCATTAGAAATTAAAGCCGATGACCTAGTGGGCAACGGTATGCGTTCGAGTCGTTGGCAACATGACGACCTTGCTGCCAAGCTGGGCACGCCGATGGACAAGAGCATTTGGCATATGAATCCACAAAGGGTCAATGCTTATTATAATCCGGTGTTGAACGAGATTGTTTTTCCGGCCGCGATATTACAACCGCCGTTTTTCAATATGGCTGCCGAAGATTCGGTGAACTATGGTGCGATTGGTGCGGTGATTGGTCATGAACTGGGCCATGGTTTTGATGATTCTGGCGCACAATATGATGGTGACGGCAATCTTCGTGACTGGTGGACTGACGCTGATAAACGCGAATTTGAAAAACGTGGCAAACAATTCTCTGAACAATTCAGCGCTTTCAAACCGTTTGATGATGCACATGTCAATGGTGAGCTAACACTGGGTGAAAACATCGGTGACTTAGGTGGCATGACAGTGGCGTATGAAGCTCTGCAAATTGCGCTTGATGGCAAAGAAGCACCAGTACTAGATGGTTTTACTGCTGATCAGCGATTTTTCTTTGGTTGGGCACAGGTGTGGCGACGTAAGTATCGTGAAGAAGAGTTGCGTAAACGCTTAATGACCGATTCACACTCACCGAGTGAATACCGGGTTAATGGTATTATGTGGAATATGCCAGAGTTCTATAAGACGTTTGACGTCAAACCTGGTGATAAGTTGTATTTGCCCCCTGAGCAACGTGTAACAATTTGGTAATACCGCTGCGCGCTATGTAAATAAAAAAGCCCTTACTCTACATGCTGTAGAGTAAGGGCTTTTTTTGGGTTTTAAACCTCGTCCTGTAAGTAATCACGAAACTCAGCCGATTCAAATTCCCACAACCCTCGGCTGGCGCTGACCAAAATACCTGAATCACGCAGTCGGTTAACCGCAGATTGAACCATACCCCGTTTTACATCGTCGATCCCCAGCCTATCACCGAGTAGGGCATAGGTGTCGCTGTGATACAGTGCTTGATTGGTGATAATCACCTGGGTCAAGATTAACTGGTCAATCAGTTTTAATGAATGCCATAAATCAGCCCATTGCTGGTTTGGATTATTGGTGCGTTGATAGTATTCCAACCCATGATCAAAGTCATCAATGCCTTCTCGCATCATAGTTTGCATTAAGTCGACCAATAAAAAGGGAGAGTAATGGTATTGCTCAAAAATGGCATTGCCCTTTTCTTCATCGAGTTGATTGCTGGTAATACTGTGAAAAACACTCACAAGGTGATGGACAAACCCTTCACCCATATTTGGAAAATCAACTAAGCTGGCACCTCGGTAAAAAGCCGCTTTTTGATGTCGAAATATTTTATTGAGCCGATGCTGTGATGAACCCGTAAATACGGCTTTGACGCTTTTTTTATTGCTGTCAAGAAAGGTTCGGAGTGTGGCGATAAGCTCTTCGAATTTCGCATCTGTCGCTAGATGCTGAATTTCATCAAACATTAATAACACATTGCCCTTATTTTTTAATAATTGCTCTAATGATTCATAGGCCAATGCCTGAGTATTGTTATTATTGTCTTGGGCCTTTACTTCGAACCCTGGCAGCGTGATATTAACTTCTTTTTTCCAATGTTTAAGTAACGTGCTGCCATCGCTCTGTAGTGCTCGTTTAACCCCTTTGGCAATGCAATAAATGGGATCGCTTCGTTGCTCCCAAAAGTTAATATAAACCGTTTTAAAACCCTGCGATTGGGCATAAGGTGCCAAGTCTTCAATCAGAAATTCTGTTTTGCCCTTACGGCGTTCGGCAAAAATAGCGATACTATTGATGCCCGAATTGAT
>JBLGCB010000489.1:0-5020 GCA_047617105.1 Phenylobacterium sp.
GCAACAAACCGGAGTACCTGCGATATTCCCACGCCAATATTTTTTTGAATTAAGCCAACCCTGTCGTAAAAACACTAGTCAAAACCGTAGCAAAAACAGTGGCGGCGCAAAGCAGTTATTAAAACGCCATCAGCACAACGTGATAACAGTGCCAATGACCAATGCGGCGGCAGATCTCGATACCCCAGAACAGTTGGCACAACTGAGTAACGACCCATTTTACCAAGCAAGCATTTGCGGAGAACCACAATGATAAGTTTAACCATCAATAACCAGCAGCGTGAATTTGACGTCGACCCCGATATGCCGTTGTTGTGGGTATTGCGCGATGTCGCCAAACTCACTGGCACTAAATACGGTTGCGGCAAAGGGCTATGCGGTGCTTGTACCGTGCACCTTAATGGCCAGCCAATTCGTTCATGCCTAACCCCGATTTCTGTCGTCGGTCAAGGAAAAATCACCACCATCGAAGGGTTATCAGCCAATGGCGATCACCCGGTGCAGCAAGCTTGGATAGAACACAATGTGCCACAATGCGGTTACTGTCAGGCAGGCCAAATCATGTCGGCCGCCGCACTGCTTGAACGTAATGCCAACCCTAACGACGAACAAATCAACAACGCGATGTCTGGCAATATTTGCCGGTGCGGTACTTATGTGCGTATTCGCCAAGCCATTCACACTGCTGCCGATTTGGCTAAGGAAGTGAAATAATGAATTTTGATGCGCTTTTACCTCAAAACATTGCCGCAGAAGCCGAAACAGTGACAGACAGTCACCCCAGCATTGAAAACCTCAGTCGTCGGCGCTTTGTCAAAGGTTTCGGTGCCGTTGGTGGCAGTTTATTACTGGGCATTCAACTGCCATCCATGCCAGCGATGGCAGCAAACGCAACAGCCGCCAGCTTCAATCCTGACGTCTTTATCTCGATGGCCGCAGATGGACTAGTGACGATTATCAGTCACCGTTCAGAGATGGGTCAAGGCATTCGCAGTACTCTGCCACTACTTATAGCCGATGAAATGGAAGCTGACTGGGACCGCGTCAAAATCGAACAAGCCGATGGCGATGAAAAATATGGCTCTCAAAATACCGATGGTTCACGCAGTGTGCGCAAAAACTATCATCGTTTAAGACTGGTGGGGGCTACTGCTCGAACGATGCTACAACAAGCCGCAGCGCAACTTTGGGGGGTCTTAGCACAAGACTGTGAGGTTTATAACCATCAGGTCAGCCACAAGGCATCCGGCAAAGTGGCTGATTTTGCACAACTGGTTCAAATCGCCAGCCAGTTAGCCATACCAACACCGCAGGACGTTACCCTCAAAAGCGATGATCAATTACGTTATATCAGCAAAGACAATATCAAGCTGGTCGATGGCCAAGACATTGTCACTGGTAAAGCCATTTACAGTTTTGATGTTGAACTCGAAGGACAAAAATATGCCGTTATCGCCCGACCGCCCGTGCTTTTTGGCACCATAAAATCTTTTGATGCCGAGGCGACGCTAAAAGTCCCCGGCGTACTGCGAGTGATTGAACTTAAATCCAGCACCGCACCAACCCTGTTCAAACCACTGGGCGGTCTGGCGGTCATCGCCGATAATAGCTGGGCAGCCATCAAAGGGCGGGAAAAACTGATCATTGATTGGGCACACGGAGACAATGCCGCGCATTCCACTAAAACACACGAAGCCGTATTTGCCAAAGCCTTGGATGAGTCACCCCACACAATTCGCCAGCGCGGTAACTGGCAACAGGCGCAAGCACAAGCTGCTCAAACCCTTAATGCCGAATATTATACTCCAGGGTTAAGCCACTCGATGATGGAACCCCCAGCCGCCACTGCTCGCATGACGCACGATGGCATAGAAGTGTGGGGATGTGTGCAAACGCCGCAAAGAGCCAAAAGCGTGGTCGCCCAAACCTTAGGATTAAAACCCGAACATGTGACGATACACGTCACCCTGCTTGGTGGTGGCTTTGGCCGCAAATCAAAACCCGACTTTATGGCCGAAGCCGCACTATTGGCATTAAAAACTCATTGGCCAATCAAAATGATTTGGACCCGAGAAGATGAGATTCGACATGGCTATTATCATGCGCCAGGTTTGCACCGCGTATCGGCAGCCATCGACGCTCAGGGTAAAACCAGCGGATGGGACCATACCATGGTGATGCACCCTATTGGTTCGACATTTAATCCTGCGGCCAACCGAACGGGCGGTGAGAATGATCTCGGCTTTGCTGATATGCCTTTTGATATCGCCAATATCCAACACCGTACTGGCGAAACCAATACTTTCCAGCGCATTGGCTGGATGCGTTCGGTCGCTAATATTAGTAACGCTTTTGCGGTATCCTCCTTCGCCGATGAAATTGCCCATCAATTAAAACAAGACCCCAAAGACCATCTGTTAGCGCTGATTGGCAAAGACCAGCAACTCGACTTTACCTCAGAAGGTTATAAATATGGTAACTATGGCGAACCACTGGCGGACTTCCCAGTGGATACTGCACGACTTAAAAATGTCATCAAGCTGGTGGCCGATAAAGCAGGTTGGGGACGCAAACTGCCCAAAGGCCATGGTTTGGGTATCGCAGCACATCGCAGTTTTTGCTCATATGTCGCCACTGTAGTCGAAGTTTCAATGAAAGACGGTAGAGTCACCATTGAGCGAGTCGATTGTGCAGTCGATTGCGGTAAAATCCTCAATCCAGACCAGGCAAAAGCGCAGATGGAAGGCGCAGCAGTATTTGCCGCCAGTTACACCTTATTTGGTGAAATCACCCTGACCGATGGCATTGTCGACCAAGGCAATTTTGATGATTATCCCCTTGCCCGCATCGGTGACATTCCAGCCACTTACACCCATTTGGTCGACAGTCAGGAAAAACCCGCTGGTATTGGTGAACCCGGCGTACCGCCGTTTGCCCCAGCACTGTGTAATGCCATTTTTGCCGCCAGTGGTCAACGTTACCGACGTTTGCCTTTAAGCCAATTTGGCATTGTATAAGAAACACAAAACATCGTTAAACCGGGCGTTTGGTTAGAAAAAAACGCCCGATCTAATTATCAGGGCCACTTGAGGATCGATGCAGGAACATAAATAACATGTAAAGGGGGACGTATCAGTATATTATTTAACCTGATTGGTCAATAGAAAAGAGCGACCTTTTTAGCACTAATTTGATTTATTTTTGGCGGTTTTACGTCGGTTTTATGACAGGTGGATTAATTTTTTGACGGTCAATAAAAAAAGTTCACCGGGGTGGTTCTTTTCTGCAAAAATCTGTTAACATGCAATCTAACAATAAGTTTGATGACCAATCTAACAAGGTAAAAAAACAGTATAGGACAGGTAAACAGTGTGCAAGGATAGTGTCATAACCACACGACATAAATAACCAAAAGGTTTAACTTTGATGATAATAGACACTTCGAATATCGCCACCTCTAAAAAAAATGCAGTAACCAAAAGCTTAACCGCAGTTTTGTTACTGGCCAGTCTTACAGCAGGTAATGCCCTTGCAGATCCAGATAATGGCAAGGCTAATCCAGCACCACAAGCTTCACATTCAGGTTTCTTTGCGCAATTAATAAATATGCTTATTATCAATGGTGGAGCTGAGGGCCAAAATCCACCATAGACTGGACAATAGGATCTCAAGTGCTTTCCAACTATCTAATAAAATCAATTGACGCCCTGGCATTCGCGGGGCTTATCTACTTAAATATTCAATATTATGGAGATCATTACTTTTACCTTATTAGCATCTTAGCAATGTTATATATTATGGTACGAAGAAGAGACATCAATACTATCTCTTTAGTGATTATAATTCTCATTCCTGAACTAACTAATCTACCTATATTTCCATTTAACCCTAGTCAGTTCAGTAATAGCTATTTGCAATACAGTTCCTTTGCCATCATGAATGCAATGATTGTTATGTTTACTTGGCTAAGACCAAAACTATTATTAAAATATGGCGGATCCTTGATTAAGGACCAGCAAACACTACACACAACCTATCAAGATGTTTTTATCGGTGTCACCTATGGCTTACATACATTGTTCCAAGTTGCTTATCTATTAGAACATCTTATCAGGCATTTAGATGACATTGGTCTAGAGGGGTTATTTGGCCACTGGGAACCGATGCTGATCTATAACATGTATCCGATTCAACAATTTGGCTATACCATCTTTGCTCTCGCTGGTCTGTATTATATGACCTTTGATATCAGTAAAGAGAAATTAAGACTATAGAGATAAAAATCCCGGTTCGCATTAATCAGTGAAGCCGGGTTTTTTCATGTTGTTTATAACATTAGCAGCACAGAAACACCTCGCTATCACGACCCCAATACCCCCGTTAAAAGACTCAAACCACCAAAAATGACCAAAAATCAGTATCTTAATTACCCGCCGAATAAACTATTTGTAGCACAACGGTAAACACAAATGCTTACCCATTTTTAAAGCAAGGTCGATTTCAAGGCCCTTTTATACGTATTTTTGAAAAAAAATCAAAAAAAATCGTAAAAAAAGCCTTTTTTTTGCCAAATTGAAAAATTGATACATTTTTTTTTGCGCGAAGTGATATATACTAACGGCCACTAATCGAAGGAAAACTACATTACGCATAATGACGAAAAACGAATTTGAAATGCTGCGCATCTGCCGCTCGGCAGAGCTTGCTTATTTCTTAAGTGAGCACACGCTGGAAAAACCAAAATTTATCCAGCAATGGTTTAAAACCAAGGTCTCAGGCGATCGAGAATCACTCAGTAGCGAACAGATTCATTTAATCTGTAGCGAGTGGCAACTTAAACAGAAAACCTTTTACAAGAAGTACAAAGGGTTTACTGATCATCACAGTAAAGGTATCCAAACTCTCCAGTATATGAAAGATCAAAACGACGTTGCTCGTATTGAAAGCTTTTGTCAACAACTGGAAGTTATCGGCGTCACCGTGTTAAACGGTTTAGTCGAGGGTACATTGGTTGATAAAG
>JBLGCB010000490.1:0-4999 GCA_047617105.1 Phenylobacterium sp.
GCAAACGGCACGTCCATCATAATGGACCTTCACCATAATTTGATTCGCTTTTTCAAAATCCATATGAAAAAATCGACTTAAAACTTCAACCACAAAATCCATCGGTGTGTAGTCATCATTATTGAGTACCACTTTATAACGCGGTGGTACTGGTACCTTTTCTTTCTCGACATCTTTGACTGTATCCATGCCGAAATCTTTAAAGCTGCTCATCGAACCTTCTCACTTTCATCATAGCGGTTTGGTAGAATAAAAATTGTTCATTTATTTTTCCCAGACCCCTCACTACTTAATAATAGACGTCATATTTCATTTAACCCAACTTCTTTATACCCTATTGACCAAATAAAACCATTTATTTTGAAACACAGAGCGAAAATACTTGACAGACTGGCGAATTTATCTACATTTAGTAAAGGTTAAGTACGCCTGACAATAAATATAACTGAGAACTGTATAGTTGCAATGGTCAATTTCAAAAAGTTTGAAATCGCTCAAGCTATATACAATAATTAAGTACTTGTACAAAAAATTAACATTAATGAAGATACAATTGGTTTTAACAGTGAAAGAGGAAGTAGAAGTATGGCTACCGGTAAAGTTAAATGGTTCAACAATGCAAAAGGTTTTGGATTTATCCAAGAAGACGGTTGTGAAGACGATATTTTCACTCATTTCTCGACGATCCAGATGGAAGGGTATAAAACCCTGAAAGCTGGTCAAGAAGTCGAATTTGAGCTAGAAACAGGACCTAAAGGTCTGCACGCAGCAAACGTTATTCTTGGGAACTTACCAAAATAATCCATCACCTCGGGCGCGTTTAGTTAACGCAGTCACATCGTGGTCAATGAAAAGCAGCTCTCAATGGCTGCTTTTTCTTTTTTTGAGCATTGATTATCGTTCCTCCAATCAATGCTCAAAAAAAGAAAAAGTGAATTTGGCTGCGCCAATAAGTGCAAAAGTAAATAGTTTCCCCTTCCCCTCCTCCACATCCATTTTCACTTGGCGCAGCCAAAACCTACTTTTCCTTTGCTTATTTGAGGAACGATAATAACAAAGGAAAAGGATGCAATCTCTCCCCATTCTGCTATACTACCGCGCCAAAAGTAGGCATAAATTTATAAGCAGTTTAAAGTGATTCACTGCGGAGCACTGTCACCAAATTCACTCACAAATAGGAAGCTAAATGACAACGTCAAAGATTATCTACACCATTACCGATGAAGCACCTGCATTGGCCACTCATTCTTTTTTGCCAATCGTACAGGCATTTGCTGGCGTATCCGGGGTTGCAGTTGAAACCCGTGACATCTCACTGGCCGGACGTATCATCGCTAACTTCTCTGATTGCTTAACCGATGACCAAAAACAAGCCGATGCCTTAGCCGAATTAGGCGAACTAGCGAAAACCCCAGAAGCCAATATCATTAAACTGCCTAACATCAGCGCTTCTATCCCGCAGTTACATGCCGTTATCAAAGAATTGCAAGGCCAGGGTTATGCCCTTCCAGATTATCCTGAAGACGCTCAAAACGACGCACAAGCCGCGATTAAAGCCACTTACGGTAAAGTATTGGGCAGCGCCGTTAACCCGGTACTTCGTGAAGGTAACTCAGACCGTCGTGCACCTGGTTCGGTTAAACAGTACGCTCGCAACAACCCACACTCAATGGGCAAATGGGCAGCCGATTCTCAATCGACCATTGCCAGCATGACCGGTGGCGATTTCTACGGTAGCGAACAATCAGTGACTGTCGCCGCTGCTGGCGACGTTAAAATCGAATTCACCGCCGCTGATGGCGCTGTCACCGTGTTAAAACAAAAAACTAGCCTGTTAGCCGGTGAAGTCATCGATAGCTCAGTGATGAGCAAAAGCGCTTTATGCGAATTCCTTGAAACTGCCATTGGCGAAGCAAAAGCCAAAGGCGTGTTGTTATCAGTACACCTTAAAGCCACCATGATGAAAGTCTCTGACCCAATCATCTTCGGCCATGCGGTAAAAGTTTACTACAAAGACGTATTCGCCAAACACGGTGCCATATTTGCTGAATTAGGTGTTGATGTTAATAACGGCCTAGGGGATGTTTACAGCAAAATAGCCAACTTACCAGCGGCGCAAAAAGCTGAAATTGAAGCCGATATCATGGCCGTTTATAACGACCGTCCTGAGTTGGCCATGGTTAACTCTGACAAAGGTATTACTAACCTACACGTACCAAGTGACGTGATCATTGATGCTTCTATGCCAGCTGCCATTCGTTCATCTGGTCAAATGTGGGGCACCGATGGTCAGTTACATGACACAGTCGCGATTATCCCTGACCGTTCATATGCCGGTGTTTATCAAAAAACCATTGATTTTTGTAAAGCCAATGGCGCATTTGATCCAAAAACCATGGGTAGCGTACCAAACGTTGGCCTAATGGCGCAAAAAGCCGAAGAGTACGGCTCTCACGACAAAACTTTCGAAATCCAGGGCCAGGGCACGGTTCGTGTGTTAGACGCCGCTGGTGCGACCCTGATGTCTCATGACGTCAATGAAGGTGATATCTTCAGAATGTGTCAAGCCAAAGATGCGCCTATCCAAGATTGGGTTAAACTGGCGGTTAATCGTGCCAGAGCCAGCAACACCCCAGCGGTTTTCTGGTTAGACGCCAATCGTGCTCACGATGCGCAAATCATCAATAAGGTAAACGCTTATTTGCCAACCCACGATACTGACGGTTTGGACATTCGCATTTTGTCACCTGAAGATGCTACCGTGTTCTCATTAGATCGCATCAAAGTCGGTCAAGACACCATTTCAGTGACTGGCAACGTGTTACGTGATTACCTGACTGATTTATTCCCAATTCTTGAGCTTGGTACCAGTGCTAAAATGCTGTCAATCGTACCATTGATGAACGGCGGTGGTTTGTTTGAAACTGGCGCTGGTGGTTCTGCACCAAAACACGTTCAACAGTTTGAGCAAGAAGGTCATTTACGTTGGGATTCACTGGGTGAATTCTTAGCATTGTCTGCTTCTTTTGAGCATTTGAGCACAGTCACTGGCAATACCCAAGCACAGGTACTGGCCGATACGCTAGACCAAGCCACCGGTCAGTTCCTTGACAGCAACAAGTCGCCTTCGCGTCGTGTTGGTGAGTTGGATAACCGCGGCAGCCATTTCTACCTAACATTGTACTGGGCACAAGCATTGGCCGCACAAACCAATGACACCAAGTTACAAAGCACATTTGTTACCGTTGCAAAGCAGTTAAGCGACAATGAAGCGACTATCGTTGAAGAGCTCAACTCTGCTCAAGGTGATGCCATTGATACCGCGGGTTACTACCACGGTAATGTTGATATTGCGACTAAAGCCATGCGCCCTAGCGCGACTTGGAATAGCATTATTGCAGCCATCTAAACCATCGATGTTGTAGTACATTGTGCACATAGCAAAAGGGCAGCCTCAGGTTGCCCTTTTTTGATTTTGATGGCATCAATACTAGCAGGTTAACCATGCAAACCAAAAAACGACGCCCCACCCCATCCGCTGCCGAGCAGGTCATTGTCCTGTTCAATAAACCCTTTATGGTATTAACTCAATTTACCGATGACGATAACCGTCAAACCTTGGCTGATTACATCCCAGTTAAAGATGTTTATGCCGCTGGTCGACTCGATAAAGACAGCGAGGGTCTATTGGTATTAACCAATGATGGCAAATTGCAGCACCAGCTGGCCAATCCTGATAAAAAAACCGGCAAAACCTATTGGGTGCAAGTTGAAGGATTGGTGGAGCAAAGTTCACTGCAACAATTACGTGACGGGGTCGAACTCAAAGACGGTTTAACCAAACCCGCCAAAGCCAAAATCATCGCAGAACCCGCCATCTGGCCAAGAAATCCGCCGATCAGAGAACGCCAAAGCATTCCCACCAGCTGGCTTGAATTGACCATCTTTGAAGGCAAAAACCGCCAAGTCAGACGAATGACCGCCGCTATCGGCCATCCGACACTACGCTTGATTCGTTACTCTGTCGGTCCCTGGACCCTCGATGGTATCGCCAATGGTGAATACAAAATACCAAAAACAACAATAACAACAACAGGTGCTTTATGAGTTTTTCTGCCTTAGGTCTGAACCAAGGTTTAATCAATGCCGTGACTGAACAAGGTTATGATCAACCAACGCCGATCCAAGCCCAGGCTATCCCGGCGATATTAAACCAACGAGATGTGATGGCAGGCGCGCAAACTGGCACCGGTAAAACTGCTGCATTCGCTTTGCCCATCTTACACCTGCTAAGCCTTCAGAACCAATCAAACAAAGCCAGCAGACCGGTAAAAGCATTGATCCTCACCCCAACCAGAGAGTTGGCACAGCAGGTCTATAATAGCTTTGTTAATTACGGCAAACACAGCCCGTTGCGCATCGCCATCACCTATGGCGGCGTCAGTATCAACAAACAAGTGGCCGTGCTCAAAGCGGGTGTCGATATTGTGGTGGCAACGCCGGGACGACTACTCGATCACCTCCACACCGGTGCCCTCACCCTCGACCAGTTGCAATACCTAGTGTTTGATGAGGCCGACCGAATGTTGGATATGGGCTTTATGGATGAAATCAAACGCATTCTTCGCCAGGTGCCTGCCAAACGCCAAACTCTATTGTTTTCAGCCACTTTTGATGATGCGATCATCAAACTCAGCCGCACCTTATTAAACGACCCAGAATTAATAGAAGTCGACCAACGTAATACTGCCGCCGACCAGGTTGAACAAAAGATTTATGTGGTCGACAAAGACAGAAAACGTGAACTGGTGTCACACCTGATTGGCGCTAAAAACTGGCAGCAGGTATTGATTTTTACCCGCACCAAACAAGGCGCAGACGCACTGGCCAAAGAAATGTGCAAAGATGGGATTAAAACTCAGTCGATTCATGGAGATAAATCTCAGGGGGCGCGCGAAAAAGCGCTAGAAGAATTTAAAGCGGGTAAAATTCGTGCCTT
>JBLGCB010000491.1:0-4995 GCA_047617105.1 Phenylobacterium sp.
CTCGCCAATGTCCATCGCTGGGTTTATTAGGCTTTTTTATGGTAAAACCCTCAATCTCAGCTTTTTTTGGCCTGTGATAATAGGTTAACCAAGGCTGGGTCCATAGAAGTTGGTTTTCTGACAGTTCTTTAGGGCAGCAGCTGCGTTTAACATATTCCACAAAGCTAATCCTTTACTTGCTTCAGCTGTTCAATCAATTCGGATAATTCTTGTTCTTTGCGCTGGAGCCTTTGTCGTTGCGCATACGTTTCATCAATATAAGCCCGACTGTTTTGAACCTTTTCAAGCCTGAGTTCTAGTTTTGATAACTGCTCATACTCTAGCGTCGTCCACTGTGCTTTTGGTATCGCTGTGATTTTGGCAATGGCTTGTTCTAGCAGTGCTTCTTGTTCTTTGGGTTGCTCTGGCATCAAGCCAAACAATTGGCTAGCAACATCACCATACTGCCACAACCATAAATCAACACTGTTAGGCTCAGCCATCTGTTTGCCATCCCGCTCGAGCAGTTGAATCACTTGCGCCTGATCCAAACCTGCCACCACCACGGGTGAATGTGTCGTCACTATCCATTGAGTATTGGGAAAAAAGGTTTTTGCCAAAATATTCAGAATTCTCTGTTGCCATTTAACATGAAGCAGTTGATCAATCTCATCAATGATAATAATGGCTGATTGTTTGAGCGGTTGTAGGGCATCAGCATAAGCCTCAAACATGCGTTGAATGATATAGCCTACCCAACCCATCACCGCCTGATAACCCTGACTGGCCAGTCTTAAAGGCACCGTTTGTGCTGGTTCTTGATGACTGACCCAAAGCTCCAAAGGTTTAACACTTGTCATGCCTTCAAATTTAATCGATTCATGCATCAAGGCTGAAAAAACCTCAAAACTGACATCAATCATTTGCTGTTTATCAATCTCACCTTGCGATACCGAGTGGGCCAAATTACCCAACCACGCACTAAAATGGGCAATACAGGCTTGTTCCTCACCATTGATCGCAGGTAATAAGTCTTTGGCTTTAGGGTTGTAAATCCCGGATACAGGATTGTAGCTGGTTTTCAGGCTAGTATTGCGTTGTTCGCCAATGCTGAGCATTAAATTGATTAAATGACCATCAGCATCAAATAACTGCTCAAATCGGTCACCAGTGATTATTACCTTTTCGCTATTGACGTTATTAGATATATTAATGGTATTTTGATGGAGCACACCATTGACGCTAGCTTGTAGTTCTATACTGCCATGTGGTTGCCAAAGCGTTTGTTGGCCCTTTTTACCAATGATCCGCAACAAACTGGCTGCGGTATTACTGTCAGCCTCAGCCAGTTCAGGTCCTAAAGTCGCCAGAGCCAAGGCTTTTATAATGGTTGTTTTACCAGCACCATTGAGACCAACAAGCACAGTCAACTCCGCATCAAATGTAAGGTCCAAATGCTCATAAACACCAATATTGTTGAGTATCAGGCGCTTAAACTTTACCTGAGGCAACGAATTCTCATAAGCTAGGCGTTTTTGAATATCATCAAATGCCCTGACAAAATCTTCGTTGCTGTTAACCAGTGTTAATGAACATTGACTTTGTGGTAATGCAGCCAATAACTGTTGATTAATCGTTGAAAAATATTCGTTAGTTTGCTTATTGAGCACAAATAATATCAAAGACGGTTTTTGTTGTAATAAGGTTTTAGCTTGCCCAATCAGTTGGTTCGGGTCATTCTCTTTGGTGATGTAGACGATGCAGGATATTTGCTGATACCGGGTGACAAAATCAGTGATATCACCGACTTTTGCAATGAAGACAGATTGCGTTTGTTCAATGGATTGGCGCAGCTTTTCAAAATTTTGTAAGTTTTCTGCCGTGAATGTATCCAATACAACCATGGTCATAGAGGCATCAGCCAGATAGTGACAGTAAGCCTCAAGTGACATTGCTGAATTCAATAGTTCGGGCTGTAAATTTAGCGGATTTCCATTGAAAATAAACTGCTTTAAACTAACTGAAGCACTGACGATAGCGGGGATTTGCGCCAATAGGTTATTGGCAATATCCAATATCTCCAGTTGAGGTAATAATAATAAATCAGCCGGAATGTGCTTGAGATTGTTATTACTGATATTTAACCTTGTTATCCAGCTAAAAGTGAACACTTCGACTGGAATTTCGCTCAGCCCCAGACCTGATAAATCGAGGATTGGTGATTGACTGGATTGATTGTGTTGCAGCAGCGCCTGTAATTTCCCGGCATTTTGGGGGAACCGATGTGATTCAACCAACCGCGTCAGTGTCGCTTGGCTGGCGACTGGAGTGCTAAAAAGCGAATCAGACACCTCAAAATATTGGCTACATGCTTTAATGTTACGCTCAGGAATACCTTCATGTTCCCAAGCCATTAATTCTGTGGATGTTATAGACAATGCCTGAGCCAATTCAATAATTGACAAACCTTCTAATTCTCGTAATTTTTGCAGGTAACTGCCAGAATGAAATTGTGGCGTCGAATTAGAAGTCATTATAAAAATCCACAGTCAAAAGTATTTAAATCGTTATTGGCTAAGCAGCATATCTATTTGACGCTTGGTAAGCAACAGTTAAAAGGGGTAAATTTTTATCCCCGAATCACCTCATCTAAACTGTTAATCAATTTTAACAAAAAGGTATAGCCCAACGCCGAAAACATCAGTAATATTGCCCCACGCAATCATTCACCAAGAGAAACCTTCATGGCTCAGTATATCTACACCATGTCCAGGGTTGGCAAAATCGTGCCACCAAAACGGACAATTTTAAAAGACATTTCACTGTCGTTTTTCCCGGGTGCCAAAATCGGCGTGCTGGGTTTAAATGGCTCGGGTAAATCCACCCTGCTACGCATCATGGCCGGTCTCGATACCGAGATTGAAGGTGAAGCCCGTCCACAACCTGGCATCAAAATAGGCTACCTTGAACAAGAACCGACATTAGACCTCAACAAAACCGTCAGAGAAGTGGTTGAAGAAGCCGTGTCTGAGGTTAAAGACGCCATGAGCGGCCTTGACGCCGTTTACGCCGCCTACGCCGAACCAGATGCTGACTTTGACGAACTGGCCAAACAACAAGGCCGATTCGAAGCCATTATCGAAGCCAACGACGGCCATAACCTCGACAATGTGCTAGAACGCGCTGCCGACGCCTTAAGATTGCCACCTTGGGATCAGAAGATTGACATCCTCTCGGGTGGTGAACGTCGCCGTGTCGCCCTTTGCCGACTGCTACTGTCAAAGCCAGATATGTTATTGCTCGACGAACCGACTAACCACCTTGATGCAGAATCGGTTGCTTGGCTAGAACGTTTCCTTCATGACTATTCAGGCACCGTTGTGGCCATTACCCACGATAGATATTTCCTTGATAACGTCGCAGGCTGGATCCTTGAGCTTGACCGTGGCCATGGTATTCCATGGGAAGGCAACTACTCTTCGTGGTTAGAGCAAAAAGATCAACGTCTTGAACAAGAAGAAAAAGGCGAGAAAGCCCGTCAGCGTTCAATCAAACAAGAACTCGAATGGGTTCGCTCCAACGCCAAAGGTCGTCAAGCCAAAAGCAAAGCCCGTATGGCCCGCTTTGAAGAGCTTAATAACCAAAACTATCAGCAGCGCAGCGAAACCAATGAACTGTTTATACCGCCTGGCCCACGTCTTGGTGACCAAGTTATCGACGTCAGCAACCTAGTCAAATCTTACGATGGCCGAGTATTGATTGATGATTTAAATTTCAGTATGCCCAAAGGCGCTATCGTCGGTATTATTGGTGCCAACGGTGCCGGTAAATCGACCCTATTTAGAATGTTAAGTGGTGACGAACAGCCAGACTCTGGCGAAATTGTGGTAGGTGCGTCTGTACAACTGGCCTCGGTTGAACAGTTCAGAGATCATATGGATGAAAGCAAAACCGTATGGCAAGAAGTCTCTGATGGTTTGGATAATATGCAGATTGGCAATATTCAAATGCCCAGCCGTGCTTATGTCAGCCGTTTTAACTTTAAAGGCACCGACCAGCAAAAGTTCATCAAAGACCTATCGGGTGGTGAACGCAACCGCGTTCATTTGGCCAAACTGCTGAAATCTGGCGGTAATGTATTATTACTCGATGAACCAACCAATGATTTGGATATCGAAACCCTGCGCGCGCTAGAAAATGCGCTGTTGGAATTCCCTGGTGGCGCGATGGTGATTTCGCATGACCGTTGGTTCCTTGACCGCGTGGTGACGCATATTTTGGATTACCGCGATGAAGGTAAGATTAACTTCTTTGAAGGCAGTTATACTGAATATGAAGCGTGGTTGAAGCAGACTTTGGGTGCGGCTGCGGTTGAGCCTAGTCGGATGAAGTATAAGCGGATTGGGTAAACAAAAACTGTGGGGTTTTGAATCGAGCATTTTGAAAAATTCAAGACTCTATACACTTTGCTGAAGTTAAAGTTTATATTTTTCCACCAACTTATGCAGAAATTCAGCGCTAACGGTCGATAGTTCATTTTTACTGTAGGCCGTCAGCAATATGATTTGATCTTGTTGCTTGATAAAATAAATCACCCGGTAACCGCCACGCTTTCCTTTGTTACTATCACTATTTTTAACTCTAACTTTGTAAAGTGTGGCTCCCGTTCCTTGGATTTGATCTCCCGGCGTATCGCCACTTTCCAATTGCTGAAATAAAGGGCTCAAATCACTTTTGATGGTTCGATACTTCTTTGCCAATATACGTATATTGCGCTTAAACTCAGATGCAAATTGAAGTTGAACCTTATTCGGCATCAATGCCATCCCACAATGTACTTACGTCGTGAGTCTCACCCGCTAGGGCTTCTTTTAAACCCTGTTCTAGGCTTTGTTCTGGTGATTTTGCACTGACACTTTCTCGAAAGGTATGAACAATATTTAGCAGTGCTGACAAATACTCTGCCGGGGTCTGTTCGATTTCGTCATGCAACGCTTGTGCGTAATCTGTTACTGG
>JBLGCB010000492.1:0-4937 GCA_047617105.1 Phenylobacterium sp.
ATTGTCGCACGGAAAATAGGCGCATATAGGTCATATGTAACTGTTTGAGTACGAAAATAACGCCGTTATGATGCGAAAGATGAATGCGCTGAACCTTACTTTAGGCAATTACCATGGCCCTTAAGGCAACAATCTGCAAAGCGCAAATCCAACTCAGTGATATGGACCGTCATTATTACGAAACATTAAACCTGACCATCGCTCAACATCCCTCTGAAACCAATCAACGCATGATGGTGCGCTTAATGGCGTTTTTGCTCAATGCCCATGAACATCTCCAGTTTACTAAAGGTTTATCCTCTGACGAAGAACCTGAATTATGGCAAATCAACCTAACTGACGAAATTGAAGTTTGGATTGATCTGGGTTTACCAGAAGAGCGTCGTATCCGCAAAGCCTGTAGTCGGTCTAAAGAAGTGATTATCTATGCTTATGGTGGCACTGCGGTTGCTCAATGGTGGCAACGCACCCAAAGCAAAGTGAGCCGCTTTGACCATTTAAAAGTCTATAACATGCCCCAAGATACCGTTGAAGCGCTGGTACAATTGGTTAGCCGCAATATGTCATTTCAATGTACCATTCAAGATGGTGAAGTTTGGCTGACCGATGACGAGTCGTCTGAGTCGGTGACCTTTGCGCCTGAGTTGATCAAGGGTTGAGGCTTCGAAACAACTTGATCCAAATAAAATGATAATCGCGTTGACAAATAATGTCGTACAAGGCAATTTGTCAGCCTAGGGCGTGTTGATGTTTCATATATTGTACTGGAGTGGCTGAAAGAGCCTCAATCAAGGCGCAACGATTGATGTTTAGTTATTCTAAATAAATGAGTTGCAACGCAGAGTGAGGTTTTTTCAGCCGCTCCCCAAAGGGCTGAAGCCATTTTGCCCTCTAACTGCGTTACAGCTCGTTTAAATAGAACAACTATTCTTCGCTCGCTCTGCCTTGTTAGAAGAACAAAATGGCTCTCAGCAGTGCTATATATGAAACACCAACACGCCCTCATTGATTGGTATTCAATCTTTTATTCATAAAGCTTATCAACAAAACCTATAAATAGAGCTATTAATAGTCACACATTTCAGGGGTCTTATGTCATTTAACCAAACCACCTTGGCGGCATCCGTCGCTATTGCACTACTGACCGGTAGCGCTTCATTATCTTACAGTCCTGTGGCCAGCGCGCATTCGCACGCCGACGCAGCGCCTGCAAAAGCGGCAGAAAAAGCACAAGGCAAAGAAGACGATAAAAAGCCAAAGTGGGATGTGTTAAATCCTCCTGGTGCTGAGCAAACCATCACCATTGATACCACCGAGACCACTTGGTCGAATTTGGATGTGAGCCCAGATGGTAAAACCATTATTTTTGATATGTTGGGTGATTTGTACTCAATGCCAATCAAAGGTGGTGAAGCCAAAGCGTTAACCAGTGATATGGCGTGGAACTTCCAACCCAAATTTAGCCCCGATGGCAAAACCATCGCGTTTATCTCTGACCGTAAAGGTGGCGATAACTTGTGGCTGATGGATGCTGATGGCACCAATCTCAAGCAAGTCAGTAAAGAAAAACATCATCTTGTTCATAACCCGTACTGGAATCCAGACGGTAACACCATTGTGGTCAAGCAAAATCAAATGAGCGGACGTTCAATTGCGGCGGGTTCTGTGTGGATTTATCACAAGTCAGGCGGCAAAGGCATTGAAGTACGTGAACGTTTACATGGTAAAGAATCACAGAAAAATATTGCTGAGCCAGCGTATTCTGCCGATGGCCGTTATGTTTTTTACTCTGTGGACGGCACCTCGGGCACTAGTTTTGAGTATAACAAAAACTCAGTCGGTTCTATTTTTGAAATTCGCCGTTGGGATTTACAAACTGGTGAAGAAGAAACCATTATCAAAGGCGCTGGTGGTGCTGCTCGACCTACGCCAAGCCACGATGGCAAGCAATTGGCTTATATCAAGCGCATTGGCACGACTACAGCCTTGTATGTTAAGAACCTTAAATCAGGGGTCGAAACCCAGGTATACTTTGGTTTAGAGCGTGATATGCAAGAAAGTTTTGCTGAACATGGCGTGGTACCTTCATTCTCATGGACACCAGATGATGAAGAATTGGTTTTTTGGCAAGGCGGCAAGTTTCACTCAATTGATGTTGAATCTAAAAAGCTGACCAATATTCCGGTTCACCTTAAAGTCGAGAAGCAAATCACTCCAGCGTTACGTTTTGCTGTTGATGTGGCACCAGAATCGTTTAAAGTGAAAATGGCCCGTTGGACCCAAGTGTCTCCTGATGGCAAAAAAGTCATGTTTCAGGCGCTAGGTCATATCTATATTCGTGATATCAAATCGGGCAAATCAAAACGCCTGACCAAACAAAAAGATCACTTCGAGTTTTACCCTAGCTTCTCTCGTGATGGCAAAAAAGTGGTCTATACCACTTGGGATGATGGCAAATTAGGTTCGGTCAGAGTGGTTAAACTGCGCAATGGTAAAGGTAAGACCATTAGCACTGAAAAGGGGCATTATATTGAGCCAACTTTCTCACCAGACGGTAAAAAAGTGTTATTCAAAAAAGTGACTGGCGGGTTTTTACTCTCTGGTGACTGGTCAATGAATCCGGGCCTTTATATTGCTGACAGTAAAGGTGGTGATATGCACCGTATCAGCCAAAGTGGCAGCAATGCCCATTTTGCCGCAGATACCAAACGGGTGTATTTCAGTGCTGGTGGCGAAGGCAACAACTTGTTGTTTAAGAGTACCAACCTTAATGGTAAAGACGAACGAACCCACTTTAAAGGCGATTACGTCACCGATTACAAAGTGTCACCCGATGGCCAATGGATTGCTTTCACTCAGCATTTCAATACCTTTGTTGCACCCTTTATTATGGTCGGTAAAAGCTTGTCGATTGGTAAAGACACCAAATCATTCCCGGTTAAACAAGTGTCGAAACGCTCTGGCGACTACCTCAATTGGGCTGCTGATAGCAGTGAGTTGACGTGGGCTTTTGCCACTACACTTTATCGTCGTCCGTTAACTGACACCTTCGCATTTTTAAATGGCGCTGCTGCGGATAAATTGCCAGAGGCTTTAGAAACCGGATTGGATATCAGCTTTGACAAAAAAGCCGATGCACCAAAAGGTTTACTGGCATTGGTCGGTGGTCGTGTGGTGACTATGCGCAATGCCGAAAATGAACAAGAAGTCATCGAAGATGGTGTGGTATTGATTGAAAACAATCGTATCAAAGCCGTGGGTAAACGTGGCGAAATAGAGATCCCAAGCGGCGCCAAACAGATGGATATTCGTGGTAAGACGGTGATCCCTGGATTGGTCGATGCTCATGCCCATGGCAGTTATGGCAGTTATGAAATTCAACCACAACAGAACTGGAATCAGTATTCTAACCTGGCGTTTGGGGTGACCACCATTCATGATCCGTCTAACAATACCAGTGAAGTTTTCTCAATGAGTGAACTGGGCAAAGCGGGCATGACCGTTGGGCCGCGCATTCAGTCGGTGGGTCGAATTTTGTATGCCGGTGATGCGGCGGGTTATAAAACCAATATCGACAATCAAGAAGATGCCAAATTTCACATCCAGCGGTTAAAAGACTCTGGTGCGATTTCGGTGAAAAGCTATAACCATCCTCGTCGTGAAACCCGTCAGCAAGTGATTGCTGCGGCGCGTGAACTAGATATGATGGTGGTGCCGGAAGGTGGCGGTAAGTTCCAGCATAATATGAATATGATTATTGATGGTCATACCGGGGTTGAACACGCATTGCCGGTTAAGAATGTGTATTCTGATGTGAAGCAAATGTGGAGCCAGACCAAAGTCGGATATACCCCGACCTTTGTGGTGGCTTACGGTGGTATCTCCGGTGAAAACTACTGGTATCAACATACAGATGTTTGGAAAAACGAACGTCTAATGCGTTATGTACCAAAGTATGTGGTTGAGCCTAGAGCCACGCGCCCGGTGCAAGCCCCAGAGGCGCACTATAATCACATTGACGTGGCTAAAACAGCCAAGCAGTTACGTGATGAAGGCGTTAAAGTACATATCGGTGCTCACGGCCAGCGCGAAGGTTTAGCGGCGCACTGGGAATTGTGGAGTATGGCACAAGGTGGTTTCTCTGGTTGGGAAGCGATTCGTGGCGGCACCATCGATGGCGCAGCATACTTAGGTATGGACAAAGACATCGGTTCAATTGAAGTGGGTAAATTGGCCGATATGGCGATTATCGATGGGGATCCAACCCGAGATATTCGTCAGTCTGAGTTTGTGTCTTATACTGTGATTAATGGCCGTATCTACGACACTAAAACCATGAATGAAGTGGGTAACTACGATAACAAGCGTGAAGAATTCTTCTTCGAGCAAGGTAACGTAACCAACATGCATCCGGCGACGGCGGCATATATGGAGAAGAAAGCCCATACTTTCCATTGGAAACATCATTAATAGAGCAGCAATACGTTTAGGTTAAATGTTGCAACCAGCAAGGCCGTATAGTGATGACACTATACGGCCTTTTCGTTTTTGGGTTTCCCAGGTTTTGGCGTTAATCGTAAGATGGGTTGAGAGGGTTAGATGAGATTTGACCGCTTAACCCCTATTTAGCTAAGATATCAGTCAACTTTAACATAGCAACAAGCACAGTAATCAAAGCAAAACTCCAACGCATATTTTTATTCATTGCCGCTTCAATATCGAGTTTAATCGATGTTTCAAAGCCCACTAACCGCGAATCCATGCCAGACAGTTTGGCATCCATGGTTGTTTCAAGACTGGTCATCCTGATATCCATGGTCGTTTCAAGACCCGTTATCCTAGTATCGACCATAGCGATATGATTATCGACTTTATCTTCGAGTCGCTCAAATTTACCTTCGAGTCGCTCAAATTTGCCTTCGAGTCGATCAAACTTT
>JBLGCB010000493.1:0-4933 GCA_047617105.1 Phenylobacterium sp.
ATTTTGTGCCTGACGATCCTTGTTAATGTTGTCATCAACAAAATGGACCGGTCGGCCCATTACCACGTGAGTTAATTCTGTATTGAAATCTTGTTCAGCACGGGCTCTGAGTTCTTTGATATAAACGGCAATCACCCGTTCAAATTGCAAGCTACTACCACCAACATTAGTGCTCATCAGCGACGAACCCAACACGCTTTTCATTGAGCGCATAAAACGCCCCGGATTACCGTCGATATAACGTTCTATAGCTTCACGACCAAAAAATGACATTTTGTCATAATCATCAAAAAAAATGGTCGACGGCATATCCAGTTTACCGTCTTCAAGCGCCACCAAAACCGGTGCCAAAGCCGAGAAAACGCCGATAGTTGAGTTTGAAGTGCCAAAATCGATGCCGCAAAAGTGCGGGCTTGAAGAAGATTGAGTAGTCATCTAGGTTCACTGCTTCCAAAAGGTCGACAATTAAAACTGGTCTAGCCGAATAAACCTAAGCCAAATCAGAACGAGCCGAATATTATACTGGCAACGGAAAAAATAAACAGCCGTAATTCTACTTTTGCTGAGTTGCGGTGGTGTTATGAGCTGGCTACCCTTATCACTCAAAACAACCAATGCATAATCCGCACAGCCGCCTGGTGCAAAGTCCCGCGCTGATGGCTTAAATCGGTATCATCACAGAGCAAGCATAATAAGTTCACCAATAACCCAGACCCTGGACCAACAACCTCTACCAGTTGATGGAAGGATTCCAGCCCCATATTTTCATCTGAGGCATGGCTAACCACGATTTCAAAAGGTTTATTATAATGGCTGTTGTGATATAACCCTTGTAACAGCTCATGTAATGGCTCGTGACCAGGCTGTTGGGTCAAACCCGCAGACTGAGTCACCACCACGATATTGGCCATATTGGCGACCTCGATACAAGCCGCTTGCAAACCTGAGGGGCAATCAATAATAAGGATATCTGCCCGGGCAATGGCATCAATGCTGATATGGGTATCAATGGCGTTAATCAACGTGGCGTGTTTACCAAGGCGTTCAAGGGCGAATACCATTTCGGTCGAGAAATTTAGCTTGCCGGTTTCATCACCAGCGGTCATTACCGCAACCACTGGGATTTTCTCATCCACCTCTTGCAGTACTTGCAGCACTGGCGTGGTTCTTGTTAATCGTGTTTGTGTTTTCACTCAGGTTATTGTCCCGGGGGATGTTCGTGTCTACCTATATAGCTGTATTATAGTTCGCTTTTTACAATTCGCTTAAAAAACAAGCGATCAGATCAAGATCATATCATCAAAACCCATGGCTCTAATCAACAGGCGTAGCTGAGTGGCTTGATTTTGTGGCGTTTGCTGTGCCCCTCGATAAAAATACACTTGATTTTGATAAGGCCGGGCCACCCTGAAGGGTAATGAATTAAAACCAATTTTGTTCATCGCTTGTTGCGAATTCATATTGTCGCCAAACACTTTGGTGTAACAATAATTCATTCCCAGTCGTTCTTTACCCAATTGCATCAGTAAATCCACCGCCCGTGGACCAAACCCTTTACCCTGAAAGTCTTCACCCAACCAAAAATAGAAAAATCCCACCCCATCATGTACAGCCAAAAATACCGAGCCGATAAATCCCCATTGGTGATGATTCACCGCAAACACCGTATGGCCCTGGCAGTCCTGATTCAGCGCTAACCAGTCAAGCCATTCTTGGTCGCTTTCAAACTCAGGCAAGTTACACAAGTGGGCAATGTTTGGATCAGCATAAACCCAGCTAAAACTGGCTAAGTGTTGCGCTTCGAGCGGGCATAACTGTAAATCACCCTCCACCAAATCGCCATTTTGTTCAGACAGATGTGGCGGCAAATATTCTACGTCAGTTTGTATTTGCTGGTGAAAATCCAACAACGGATGGCCTGGTGATAAATCAGCCGCTATAGAATTCAAAAACTGATCAGCACGAGACAATTGGCCCATTTGCCAATAAGCCACCGCCAATTGCAGCTGTTCTATGGTCCGGTCATCCCTTAGCGATTCGTCACTAGATGGCATCGCCATTTGACGATTGAATTGATGCAACTCAATAATAAACGGCCAATCACACAAGTTATAAGCCACCGCTCTCATTAAGCCCAAACAACCGATCACAGTACTGCGTCGCTGAGCGTTTTCTTTAAACCAGCCACGCAAAGCCTGCATCCAATACCAACGCACCTGAGGTTTAATCTGATCTTCAGACAACAGGCGCAGCAACTGTTGCCAGTTCTGTAATGACACTTTAGACCAATCAGGGGTTGCATTCACGTCCACAACTCGCTGATCACCAAAAATAAGCGCTGAGTATTGTGGTGACATCACTGACATATTATATTTGCTCCATTGTTAATGCATCGAACGATTACGGAAAAAAGGATAATGAGACAACCAAGCGACTATCTTAACCCTATTCCATCATAAATCGCTAACACCGACTAACACCTAATAAGTGACAGCTGAATATTCAACCAATAAGTATGTGTAAAGTGAGCAGGTCTGACAAAATCACCCCATTTGCCGCCCTGTTTGCAATTAGCTGTAAAGTCCACTGGAACAATCGGCTGCTATGCTGCTAGAATCCCAACCATTAAAAAAAATAGTGAGAGTGAATTCAGATGGGCAGAAGTTTTGAAAACCGTAAAGCCTCCATGGCAAAAACCCAGGGTGCCAAAACCAAAGTATATTCTAAATACGGTAAAGAAATTTACGTATGTGCCAAATCAGGTGGTGCCGATACCGATGGCAACCTAGCATTAAGACGTTTGATTGAAAAAGCCAAAAAAGATCAGGTCCCAGCCCATGTTATCGAACGTGCGCTCGACAAAGCCAAAGGCAGCGGTGGTGAAGATTATACCCCGGCCCGCTATGAAGGTTTTGGTCCTGGCGGCACCATGGTTATCGTTGACTGTTTAACCGATAACAATAACCGCACCATCAAAGACGTCCGTTTGGCCTTTACCAAAACCAACTCAAAAATTGGTGGCCAAGGTTCTGCTTCATTCATGTTCGATCACGTCGCGATATTTGTGTTTAAACATGACGATGAAGAGGCCATATTCGAAAGCCTGTTAGAGGCCGATGTTGATGTCAGCGATATCGAAAACGAAAATGGTATGCTCACCGTTTATGCCCCTCACACCGAATTTTACAAAGCCAAAACCGTTTTAACCGACACGATACCCGGTGTTGAGTTTGAAGTTGAAGAAATCACTTTTGAGCCACAAACCACCACCAAAGTGATTGGTGATGACGTGGCGACGTTTGAGAGGTTTATGGATATGTTGGAAGATTCTGACGATGTGCAAGAAATTTATCATAACGCAGAGTTTGAGTAACGGTTTAATGAATACACCGTGGGTGCGCACCCACGGTAATTAATCCGCTATAACACTTCTCAGCGTGTGCTGTAACACCTTAATCGAATAGGGCTTTGACACACTCCCCTTAAAACCAAATTCAACGGGATTAGACATCACATCTGTTAATTGAGGCATAAACTATTTATTAGCCATATATTTGATCAAAGAATAAAAGCCGTTATACCACCCAATACAGTGATCCAACGATTGCTGTAAAAATAACGCATCGGTAAAAGCAGGGTCCAATGCCTTGATGATAGACTGACGACGATCTTTAAGCCGATTACAATTAAGTGCTAATAACTCAATGGTTTGATAAGCAAAACTGTCCTCTTCATCCAAAGGGTGAATTTCACCGCTCCCGGTATAGATGAAGCGAGATTGGCAATCGCTTTGTAAAGGAGTCACCATATCGGCAAAGTAACCGTTGCCTTTTTTATGTCCACAACAATCATTATACTGACAGGATGCCAACAAATTAGCAAAATCAAACAGCAACTGCGGTGAACTGTCTTTATCTTTTATATGTTCAATATGGGCATCAATATTCGCAGTAATGGCCACTTCGCAATAACAGCACATTTGCCCCTGTTGTTTGATTAGGGTTTCTCTTAAAGCCTGATAAATATCAGAGCCAGAGAAGTCCTGCCAATTAGCAGTACGATTCTTTTGCCGCCATTGCTGGAATGGTACTGGTACATCACCCTTTAGAATCTGCCTCATTAACGCATCTCTTCGCGCCTGACCAGCATTTCAGCACGCATAATATCAGGGTCAGTTTTCATATCTTCTTTCAAAGCGCAAATCAACGCCTTTGCCTCAGTAAGCTTATTACGTTCAATCAACTCAAAGATTTTATTAAGGTCATTTCGCACCATTGATGGCCTTGACTCATCATCCATAATCAATTCGGCAACACGGTCTAACGACATACCATAGGTCTCATCTGCCTTTTGAACTGCTAAACCCGCCTGGGATTGGCTTAACAGAAAAACACTTTCGGGTTTAACATGACTAATCACTTGAGGTGAATGGGTTGAAATGAAAAACTGGCAATTGGGAAAAACTTCCAACAACTTAGGTATCACTAATCGTTGCCAGCTTGGGTGTAAATGCAAATCGATTTCATCAATCAGGACTATTCCTTCGCCCGCAAGCGGATTTTCACTTTGTGAATGGCCAATAGCCAAACGCCTAGCGATATCACCAACCAATGAAATCAGGTTTTTTTCTCCTTCAGACAATTGTCCAAGATTAAAAGTCACACCTTTTTTATCGATTAGCATATGCGGTTGTGGCGTTCTTTTCACCCTAAGATTGCTATATTGCGGCACAAACTGTTCGATAGCTTGGGTGACTGATTGTAATTCCAAACCTTCATCACCAATCTTATTGACGTTATACACACCCGACGTTTCACCAACCATTAAGTCAGTCATTGCTAGCTGTGCTTTCAAGTCTTCCACTTCTTTTTCTAAATCCTTTTTCCCTTGCTCATTGGCAATATCATCCTGAACACGAAACCACTCAAAGAAT
>JBLGCB010000494.1:0-4919 GCA_047617105.1 Phenylobacterium sp.
CTATGGCGCAGAAAAATGCCAATACTGATGATGGTGCCTGGAAGTTTCCTGATGGCAAAGCGTTTTATAACAATGCTTTACAGCGCACAACAACAACAGATTTGAGTTCAGAACAGATTCATACCACAGGTTTGAACGAAGTGAAGCGAATTCATGAAGAAATGCGCCTGATCATGCGTAAGGTTGAGTTTGGCGGTGATATGCAGGCTTTCTTTGAGTTTATGCGTACTGATAAACAATTCTATTACGCTGAAAATGAGCAAGGTCAACAAACCTATCTCGATGGCGTTGAGTCACTGATTACAGAAATGAAAGGCAATTTAGACCGTCTGTTTATTGTTAAACCTAAGGCTGAATTGACCGTTAAAGCGGTTGAAGCGTTTAGAGAAAAATCAGCTGGTAAAGCTTTTTATCAGCGTCCTTCAATGGATGGTAGCCGTCCAGGGGTTTATTACGCGAATCTATATAAGATGAGTGATATGCCGAGTTACCAGATGGCGGCGTTGGCTTATCATGAAGCGATTCCCGGTCATCATATGCAGCTGGCGATTGCCCAGGAACTGCAAGGCATTCCTAAGTTCAGAAAGTTTGCTGGTATGACGGCTTACACCGAAGGCTGGGGTTTATATGCTGAGTTGCTACCCAAAGAAATTGGTTTTTACGTTGACCCATACGCCGATTTTGGTCGTTTGGCGATGGAATTATGGCGAGCTTGTCGTTTGGTGGTTGACACCGGCATTCATGACAAAGGCTGGACCAGACAACAAGCGATTGATTATTTGACCTTAAATACCCCTAATGCTCAGGGTGATGTGGTTAAAGCAATTGAACGTTATATCGTAATGCCTTCGCAGGCGACGGCTTATAAAATTGGCATGTTGAAAATACTCGAACTGCGTCTTAAAGCCAAAGAGCAGCTTAAGGATAAGTTTGATATTCGTGAGTTTCATAACGTAGTGCTAAAAAATGGACCCTTGCCATTGGATGTGCTTGAAACATTTGTCGATAAGTATATTGATAGCACCGCTAAAATGTAGTTTTAGTACGCTGATCATATAACGCCAATTAGGGTAACAACGCGTAGGCGGAGCATTTATGCCCGCTTATCTATCTAAAAGGTTTCTAGCAAGAAATCAATAAAGCAACGTACCTTGCGCGGCAGATAACGTCGATGAGGATAGATGGCAAACAAGCCAAAGGACAGGGTGCTATAGTCGGGTAATACCTGCTGTAGTGTCCCGTTGCTCAATGCGTCTTCAACGATAAACCGAGGAATAAGGCCAATGCCGCCGCCAGCCTCAACAATGGCCTGAACGGCTCTTGGGCTATTAACGGCAATGCGACTTTGCACTTCAATGGATTCGCTGACCTGTTTTGAACTGGTGAGCGGCCATTGCTTACCGATGGCAAAATTGCTGTCAATAACACATTGATGTGAACACAGTTGTTGCGGGGTTTGCGGGTTACCATGATGTTTTATGTAATCGGGTGATGCGCATAATACCAATGGCAGAGAATTTATTTGCCTGGCAATCAGGCTTGAATCATCAACCCCACCAATGCGGATCACCACATCGATACCCGCTTCAAGCATATCAATTTTGCGATCGGTTAATTGTACGTCGAGCTGTATTTGTGGATAGCGCTCAAGAAAAGTGGGCAGTTGCGGCGATAACTTCATTTCACCAAAAGTCACTGGCACACTGACTCGCAATAACCCCTGAGGTTGGGCCTGCTCGGTGGCAACACTGTCGACCAGTTGGGCAAACTCTTCAAGCAAAGGTAGCGCCCGCTGATAATAGTTTTTGCCCGCTTCGGTGAGGGCAAGGCGACGGGTAGAACGGTTAAATAATCGCACCCCAAGCCGTGATTCGACTTCGCCGACATATTTACTGACCAGCGCTTTTGACATGCCCAGTCGCTCAGTTGCAGCGGTAAAAGAGCCTGTTTCAACGACCGCAATGACCGTTCTTATTCCATCTAAAGTATCCAAGCCTTAATCAACCGTGACTAGCGTTGCTCGCCAGTCGGCGCAGTCTTCGAGCAAATTGTCCATTTCATCCACCAGTTCAAATAACTCAGGCATCACCAAATCGGCATCCGGGACTTTCTTCAACTGGGTTTCAATGGTATTGGCCAACTCTTTGAGTTTGGGCACTCCGGTATAACAACTGGCACCGTGTAATTTATGAACATGTTTGAGAATCGATTCAGTATTCATTTCATCAATGCCCAGTTGTATTTCTTTGGCACTTTGGGGCAAACTGTCGAGCAACATGGTGAGCATATCAATGGCGAGGTCGGTTTTGCCACCAGCACGCTGTCTGGCTAATGCCCAGTCAATGCGAGGGCTTTGCGGCAAACCTTCATCTTCAGGGTTGGGGGCCGCATCCTCAACCGTGTTTTTACTTTCATCTGCGCTTTCGATCGGGGGGGCGATCGGGGTTTCGACCAAGGATTCAACTGGGGTTTCAACGACAGCCTCAACAATATGTTCTTCCTCAGCGCTATCGGGGTGTTCAATAATGGCATCAATTTTAACCGGAGTATAGGGTGCTGTTTGGTATGGACTCTGGGTGATATCCGTGGCAATGCCAGTATGGAGGGTCGCAACGTCAAAGTTATTGCCATGATTGGCGTATTCAACAATTGATTGTCTTAACATTTCTTCATCAATGGGTTTGGTCATATAACCATTGAAACCAACAGCGAGCAGGCGTTCTTTTTCACCCGATAGGGCGTGGGCAGTGACGGCGATAATCGGGGTGGTTTCGTTTAATGACGATTGTTGAATTTGCCGACAGGCGGTGATACCGTCCATGATCGGCATTTGAATGTCCATAAAGATTAAATCGAAATGCTTGATGGTACATAAGGCCAACGCTTCGGCACCATTTTTGGTGGTTTCTATGCTATCGACCAGTTCGAGCAATAAGCTGGTGATCAGCTTTAAATTGGCCTCGTTATCGTCTACTGCCAATATTTTTAACGGTAATTTGTTGATAACAGGGGGCTGTAGTTGTGGTACTGAAGATATCAGCGCTGGTGGTTGTACTTGCTCATAAGGCATGGCAAGTGCGATGGCCAATTTACGATGGTTGACCGGTTTGCTTAAACAGGCATTGATGCCACATTCGGCAAAGGTTTCGTGCATATTCGGCGAGAAGGTATTGATCAGTAAATACAGCGAATCGGCCATAGGTTTGACCGCAGTGAGTAGGGCGTTGATATCGCTGGTGGTATTACTGGTGACGGTTTCGCTGATGATGGCGATATCAAAGCGCTGAGTGGTTTTTAACAGCCGTTCAAGTCGTTCACGTTGGCTGATTTGGGTGACCTTGATGCCCCATGAGGTTAACAGTTCTATGGTCGCCAGCCGGGTATGTAAGTCTTGTTCATAATACAAAGCGGTGCGGTTGGCCAGTGGTAATACGGGCAGGTGGGCTGATAAGGCAATGGGATGTAATTTACAGCGGAAGGTGAAAATCAGGGTTGACCCTTGATTGACTTCACTGCTGAGGCTGATATCGCCTTTCATTTCTACCGCCAGTTTTTGCGAAATAATCAATCCCAGACCAGTACCGCCATAACGGCGGGTAATGCTGGTGTCGGCCTGACCAAAGGCGGCAAATAAACTTTCTTGTTGCTGTGGCTGAATACCGATGCCGGTATCAATGACCTTGGCTTGCAAAAAGACTTCGTTACTGTTGCGCTCAATCACTTTGATCTCAACAGTCACTGAACCTTTTTCGGTGAACTTGATGGCATTGCCAATGAGGTTGACCAATACCTGTTTGATTCGGGTTGGGTCGGCAATTAAATCATCTGGGGTATCTGGTGACAGTCGAATCGAGAATTCGAGGTTTTTATCATAGGCATTGGGTGCCAACAAGGCCAATACTTCATTGATGGTATCACGCAATGGAAACGGTACGTTTTCTAATACCATCGCCCCAGCATCGAGTTTTGAAAAGTCGAGAATATCATTGATGATATTCAGTAACGTGTTGGCCGAATTGGCAATGGTTTCGAGGTAATCCCGCTGGTTATCTTTAACTTGGGTTTTAAGCAATTGGCGCGTAAAACCGATGACGCCATTTAATGGGGTGCGTAATTCATGACTCATATTGGCCAAAAACTCGGATTTGACCCGGTTGGCTTCTAATGCTTTGCGTTTGGCGAGGTTCAGTTCAACGTTCTGAATTTCGACCTGTTCCATGGTTTCGCGTAAATCACTGGTGGCTTGGTCAACATTATTCTGCATTTCGAGATGAAACATGGTCAGTGATCGGGCGACGGTGTTAATGCCATTTTTTAGGTGGTTGAGCTCTCCGGTTAGCTCATCTGTGATGTTGACATCACTTCTGCCCTCAGTAATGCCATCCACCGCCAATACCATGGTGCGAATGGGGCGGATCACCAAGTTGACCAGTTTGGCAGCAAATAACAGGCTGATGAATACGCCAAAAAACACCACTAAAAAGCTGATGATCAGCGCCGACTTTTGCCCTATCATCACCTTGTCACGGCTCATTTGTAGCGCGATATAACCGATGATTTCTTCGTTGGCGCTATTGGTGATGGCTGAGGAATTGAATTCGGCATAAATGGGCGAGTAAAACACCAAAAACTCATCCAGTGAGACCACATCGGTAAAAGTGGGGATAGGTTGTTCTGGTTGTAGGGATAATTTAATCAAGTCTCGCTGGTTGCCGCTGTAAATCACCAGCTGGCGTTGCAGGTTATAAATCGCAATATTATTGACCAAGGCGGAGTTTTTGCGGTGGCTGGAATAAATCAGTCGCTTTAATTTGCGCTTATCGTTGTCATGTAATGCCGCTTCACTGGCGATAGCCAATGGCTCAATAATATTATTACCTTGTTGATGTAAACTGTCGGTTAGTTCACTGAAACGATTT
>JBLGCB010000495.1:0-4898 GCA_047617105.1 Phenylobacterium sp.
ACCTCGGCCTTGATTTTTGCCTGTTCGAGTTCTGCGGTGCGCTGTGTCACCCGTACTTCAAGTTGCTCATTGATGGTTTCTAATTGCTGCTGTAAGCCGTATTTTTCCAACGCATTTTTGACCGAAAACAGCAAACGTGTGGCATCGGTTAAGTGTTTGGAAATAAAATCAGACACGCCATATTGTGCCAACAAGGTATAAGCGTCTTCGAGATCAGCATGGCCAGTTAACACAATCACCGGCAAAGTTGAACCCGTTTGGCGAAGCATTTTCAACAAACCTTCACCACCCATTTTGGGCATTTTTAAGTCGATCACCATCAAATCAAAAGGGTTGGCTGATTTCACGCTTTGATGCCACTTTGCCATTGCATCAACACCATCCGTGGCGGGTGTGCTCTGGTAATCTTCAAGTGCTAAGATTTCACATAATAAACCACGAATATGCGGTTCATCATCAACCACCAGAATTTTTAAACCCGTCATTTAACAACCAATTGTTTATATTGAATAAACTTAAGCATAGCCTGTCAATGATCAAAATGAAAATTCACTGTTTGAGAACAAAAATAACACCGTTATGATGGCTAAGATGACTGTGCAGACGAGTTACGCAGTTTGTTGTCTAAAAACTCGTTAATACGCCAGTTCAATGCTATACATATAGTTGATAACTTCGTTGATAACTCTCACAATTTGGTTGGTTGTAACATTATGAATAAAAAAACGACTGTTTTTGTTGTATCTACCAGTTTACTAATGCCCTGTGCTGCTATAGCCCAACAAAATCAGGCTCAAGAAGTCATTGAGGTGGTGGCTCAAAAACGCAAACAAAACATTCAAAAAGTGGGCATTTCTTTAACCGCACTGTCTGAAAAAACCCTCAACCAACTGGACATCACCGACACCGTCGATATCACCCAACAAGTGCCGAATTTACAGTTAAGCACTTGGTCACCCAATCTGACCATCTTTAACTTGCGCGGCATATCGCAAAACAGCTTCACCGACAACCTTGAAGCGCCTATCGCGGTATATATGGATGATGGTTATCTCGGCAGTTTAAATGCGATTTCAGGCCAATTGTTTGATATGAAACGGGTTGAAATTTTACGCGGGCCACAAGGCACATTGTTTGGTCGTAACGCCACCGGTGGTTTGATTCATTACCTCACCCACGTCGCCGATGAAGATTATGCCAATGGTTATCTTAAACTGGGCGCTGGCTCTTTTGACAAACGTGAACTTGAAGTCGCTTATGGCAACGAGATCACCGAGGGCGTCAGAGGGCGAATCGCCATTCGCAAAGTACAAGCTGATGGTTATATCGAATCTGCCCTCGATAGCGGTCGAGCGGTGGGCGGGGCTGATAACTTGTCGATAAAAGCTGCGGTGCAGTGGGAATTAAAAGATGATTTGCAGCTGGATGTTATCTATAAATACAGTAAAGACACCGACGTACCGACCGGGGTTATTCTTTTTTGCCCTGGACCCAGACAGAAATAAACGCAGGTTACATGCCGCCTGAGTTATTGAATTTCACCCAAAATGTGATTTTGGATGGTGGCACCCCGCCGGGTAATTTGTCGCTATTAGAATTCACTCAAAATGTGTTTTTTAATCCTGATGATGGTTTTACCCCGGTGGATGAAGCGGGTTTAACCTTGTATCGCGGCGATCATGCACAACCGCACAAACACTTTTCTAATGTTGACGGTTTTTTAGACCGTAAAACCCAAAACGTCATTGCTAAATTCACTTGGGATATCGATAGTGATTTAAATTTTGAATCGATTACTCACTTTAACAATTTAAAAAAGACCTACCTAGAAGACGGCGATGGCCTGCCCGTGCCAATTATATCCTTTCAAACCGATATGGATTACCAACAGTGGTCTGAAGAACTCAGATTGGCTGGCACCTCTGAGCGCTTAAGATGGCAACTGGGGGTTTATTATCTCAACATGAAACATGATGGTTTGGCCGCCACTGTGGGTAACCCGGTGATACGGTTAGCCAATAGCTTAATCGCCAGTGGGGAGCTTGATGAGAATTACGATCCTGGTGCGGGTTCACCGCAAGCGATACAAGATTATGTGGTGGATGCGTCAAATTGGTCGCTGTTTTCGCAAATCGAATATGAATTAACCGATGAATTGGTGGCCATTGCCGGGTTACGTTGGTCACAAGACGATAAGAAACTCAATTATGTGCGAGGGTTTCAAGACTTAAGTCTCAATATTCCATTAATACAACAGGCTAGACTCACCCCGAGCGACAGCGATGGCAATATTGATTACCAAGATTATGCGGCAAAATTGCAGCTCAATTGGCAATTTGACCCGGACCATTTAGTGTTTTTGTCCTACAATCGCGGCATAAAAGTGGGCAACTGGGCGTTTTCGGCTGGGGTGCCCGTTAACGAGCTTGAACATAAACCAGAAACCTTACATTCTTATGAAATGGGCATCAAATCTAGATTCCCCGAGCCATCTTTGGGCATTAACTTAACTGGCTTTTATTACGACTACCAAGATTATCAAGCTTTTGCGATGCTGGGCTTAGCGCCGCAAATCCGCAATAGTGACGCCAATGTGTTTGGTGCTGAATTGGAGCTATCGTGGCAAGCCACTGAGGCGTTTGATATCACCCTTGGCGCGGCATACCTTAACTCTGAGGTTGAAAAAGTCAATGCGGTGGCCAAGTGGAATTCACCCGTTGGTGGCACCGTAATTGATTTTCCGGTTGATCATCTCTATAACGTTGAATTGCCCAATTCACCGAAGTTGTCTTTTAATTATATTTTTAGATATCAACTGCCTATGTTTAAAGGTGAAGTGCTTGATGGCGCAGTTAGCATCCAATTAGACGGCGCTTGGTATGACGAGCAATATCTTGAAGTGACCAATGGTGGTGGTTCGTATCAACAAGCCTATGGCCTGTCAAACATCCGGCTATCGTATCAGCCGCCAGAAGGTCAATGGGAAGTGAACCTGTGGGTCAAAAACGCCACTGACGAAGTGTACAAGCAATACAGTTTAGATTTGGGCATGTTGGGAGCGACGGCGTATTATGCGCAGGGGCGAACGTCGGGTATTTCGGTGAATTTTCAGTGGTAGGCGCAGTGGGATAGTCAGTGGTGCGCGAAGACCACCCTACGTCACCATTAACCCCGAGATTTTTGCGCCAAAAACAAAGCAATATCGTAACTGTTCAGCGTGCTTAGATTTCGCTTCAGAACAAGGCTTTTTCGCACGGAAAATAGGCGCATATAGGTCATATGTAACTGTTTGAGTACGAAAATAACGCCGTTATGGTGCGAAAGATGAGTGCGCTGAATAGTTACGCAATATCTTCATTGTCAATACGGTCATATATCTCTTCAACAGCTACGCTGATCCCAACAGAGTCGAACGTAATAACATCACCTAAGAAATAATAAGTCGATGCCCAGTTTGCACTGCGCCTGAAAACCTCAACTTCGCACCTATCTTGCTCAATCAGCAGATATTCTTGTAAGTAGTCCACTGAGGACAGTCACTTTAAAAGGATAAAAATTAGACAAACCTACGGCCATGTTCTAGGCTTGGTATTAATCAAATCGAAAGCCAATATGCTCCCGGCATTGGCCCCTTTCCTACTTCCTTGTAGGCAACTACAAGGAAAGTTCTGATGGCCAAACCACGCAAGAGTATTATCGATCTCTCTGCCACCTCTTATTATCACTGCATCAGCCGTTGTGTTCGCCGCGCATTTTTGTGCGGTGAAGACGAAGTTACCGGTCAAAACTTTGAACACCGTCGGCAATGGCTGGTTGATCGAATTCTATTTCTCCCGACAATCTTCGCGATTGATATTTGTTCCTACACAGTTATGCATAATCACTACCATGTCGTGCTAAAAGTGCAAATGCATAGGGGATTTCTGGCAGTCTCGGTTTAAATCTCAGGCGTTGATGGATGAAGCCGCCATAATGAGTTGTATAGCATATGTTGATTTAAATCCAATTCGGGCGGGTATTGCGGCTAACCTCAACGACAGTGAATTCACCTCCATTAAAGACCGGATTGATACCCTTGTCGAAGCACAAAAACCATCGAATGAACAAACCAGTCCTTTACCTTATCAACCAGCAGCCCTGTTAGACTTTGGCAATCAATCGTCAAAAGATGTGATCCACTTCAATTTAATCGATTACCTGGTATTGGTTGACTGGACAGGCCGACGTATACATCCTGATAAGAAACATTTCATCGACGGCGACGCACCAGCGCTATTTAGCCAGCTAGGCATTGACGAAACCCAATGGATGGAGATGACCCAATCGTTTTAACGCCTAATACCTACAACAGGCTTATTTTGCTGGCAAACCGTCGAAGCTTTATTTTCATGCAAATGAACAAAAGCATGAATGGTATCAAGGTGTTGGCTGACGTGTTTTAATCCCAAACCACAAATTGACAACCCGCCATAACAGCCAATATTCTTTTTTTGTTGAACTTGTTCGATTTTTTTTCAGCCAATGGTTGAGATCCTTTCTTTTATTTCCTACAAATACAAAAACAGTGACACTATTTAGGTGTAGTACCTGTAGAACGGCATTTTAAGGGTCGCTTACAGAAACTTGCATTTTGGTTTTTTGATATAGGACATACACTTTTTTCGAATAATACTAACTCAGGAAAAGTGTGTGTCCTTACGCGAGTAAAAAACTGGGGCTTGACTTAATGGTCGGGTAACCGTTTTTTGTCTATGATTAAACAATCAATGGATCATTCCAACAATAAGACCTACTATGAGCATTATAAACCAGTCATAAAGGCTTCTTGCTATGCAAACCATAAGACCCATCTTGGCCGATAATTCGACCAGCATTTCTGAATTGAAAAAAAATCCAAT
>JBLGCB010000496.1:0-4895 GCA_047617105.1 Phenylobacterium sp.
ATTGGTTGGTTTGGCATATATGGTGATATCTGTATCCATTTCACTGGCTAAGTTAATAGCGTTGATTAATTCCTCGTGATAAAAAGATGACAAGATGGTTGCAGGAATATTGCGATTGACCTCTTTTGCTTGGTAAGCCTGATTCATGGCTGTCAAAGTCGGGTTGATATCATCTGGCGCATTGTCGATTTGCTTATTTACACCTCGTAGCCAGTATAAAATTAAGCAGCCTTGCCAGACGGGGGTTTTGTTTAAGTCGCTAAGATCTGATTGTCGCATCAACTCAGCCAATTTTTGCTTAACGGCTTGTCCAAGGGGCAGTTGTTGATCCAGTATGACTGCATCAAATTCATGGTATGATAATTTTTCAAGGGCTTCTGAGACATTTATTGCCGTTTCAACCTGCCATAATAGCTTGCGCTTAATGATTTTTAGTTCATAGCGAAAGCGCTTGATTTGATGGTCATCATCAACCCATAGTACGTTTTTTTGTTGTTGACTCATCTGGAATATTTCCTATGAAGTGGCAAGCTGACGGTAAAGGTCACCAGAAACCGTTGGCCTTGTTTTGTGATGAATGTTTGTTTTTGGCATTGTGGTTTGATACGTCCGCCATGAGCCTCTACCAGGCTTTTACAAATGGCCAAACCAAAACCTTCCCCGGCAATGACCCGGTAAGGATCTTTCCAGTCCAGTCGGGTGCCTTTGGCAAAGATATTGCCCTCTGGTAACTTATGTCCCAAGTTAATCACTTTGAGTTGAGCATGGTCATCACTGGTACGAAATTCAACATTAATATGGGTATGGTAAAAGGCATACTTTACGGCGTTATCGAGTAAGTTACTGAGTACGATATCAATAGCCAATTGATCAAAATGGAATTTTTCTACGCTGTCATTCTTCCAATGAGTATTGATGGTGATATTGCGCTCTTGAGCAATAATGGTAAAACGCTGGATACAGTCATCAAATAATGCGCGAAAGTTACTTTGGCGCGTTCTGATTTTGGCCTGATTGCCTTGCCCGACCATTCTGCCGATATCTCGCCAACGGCGCATCATTTCCCTTTCCCGTGCAATACCCTGTGCGATTTCAGCCAGTTCTTGTGGATCGGCACCAGCCTCTTGGGCTTCGAGTAATGCATCTTGGGCGTGACTGGCCAACCCTTGCATAGGCCCTATAATTGAGTGCCTAAGCAAAGCGGCATCTTCAATTCTTTGCACCCTTAAATATTCCTGATAGAGAATGATACTGACTTCTATTACCGCCTCATTGGTATTGTTTCTTTCATATTTGGATAGCTTATCTTTATGAAGAAAAAAGATCCGACCTGAAAAGCGAGGTTCACTTTGAATCGCCACAGGGTAGGATAAAAATGACCATGGACCAAGCACATTGGCGCTGAGTCTATCCAAGTTTTGATTGGCTTTGCTATAAGCTTTTAGTTTATCGCAGTGAGCCTGGCTTAGTTGCTTGGAAGCTGCAAACAACAAATCTCTGCCCTCATGGCTGGCATAAATGGCAATAAGGCAATTGGCTTTAACATATTCACCGCACCAGGCTTCCAATTCGGTTGACAGACCCTCCTTTAGTTCTATGCCGCTTTTACCAGCCAGCCCTTTACTCATTTGATTTAGCGCCAACAGTGCGTATTGCTTTAAGATTCGGTCGTATTCAGTATAAGTGCGTTGAGCCACTGCTTCTGTTAATAGCAAAATATCTTTGTTTAGCATACTGCTATTGTCTTCTGTTAACAGTTTAATAGCACCATAACAAGGTGCACCCTCAGCATTGGGTAAAGTGATCGGGCAACATAACCAAGAGGTTATTTTTCGCCATCCCAATTGCTGTTGAATTTGATTGAGCGTATCCGTGTCCATTTCATCAACGTAAGGCAAGCTGCTTTCGAAAATATTAGCGATCACTATGGCTTTTTGTTTTGCTATGACTGTCGCTGTAAGTGAGTTTGGGGCTACTTCCAGCTTGCCAATATCAATGCCAAAATCAGGATAAACCCCCTCATATTTAATTTCCCTTTGGTTGCCTAAATATAAAATGGCTGCATCACAGCCACTGGCTTCTTTGAGCTGCTTAAGGGTATCTTCAATCAGTTGGCGGCGCTCCAGTTCAAAGCTATCCAGTGGTTGGGATTGCATTCTGGTCTTGGTTAAGTTGCCAACTACATAGCGAATATGTGATTTTTTATAGTGTTCAAACAGGGTATTACTATAGTCAAATACCTGCTTACAGGAACGGTAGCGAGTAATAGCATTGGTTGGGCTATATTTGTCCACTTCGGGTTTGACCAAATCAATTAATACCACGATGGTATCTGAGTCTGCGCTGGTTATTGGCTGGGTTCTTACTTGATAAGGATATTGTTCATCATTGGTTAGCAGGGAGAGTTTTCTATCAATACTATGGATTAAATCTGTTAACTGTTGTGGCTGTTGGAGCTTTTTAATAAAACGCCCAAAGCAATGGTGAAATCGCTTTGCTGCTGTATCATCCTTGGTGTTTTTGGTATACCAAGTTTTAATGCAGTAACAAAGCTTGTTTTGCTTATCATGACTGAATAATAAGCCACAGCAGGCACCACCGAGTTGGGCAATAGTAGCCAATAATAATTGGTTGGATTGGTAAAAATAGCTGTCTTCCTTAATTTCAGTGGCCAGTTTTTGTAATGCCGCTCTTTCCCAATTTACTTGCGCCAGTGACAATACATGTAAACATACCGAGGTGATTAATGGGGTGGTTTTTTGTAGCTGATTAATGGTGTGCTGTGAATATTGCTTTAGTTGTTTGCTGCCATCTCTTTTTTGCCATAAAATTAAAATTAGCTGAGGGTGATGACTGGCCAGTGTTAAGGGATAGAAACACAGGGCTTTTTCTACAGGCTTGTTGCTTTGATCATTGCCATCGTCCACATATACGGGATTAACCTCGACAGTACCTTGACTGCAAGTCATTAAACAAGGTTTATCCTGTATATATTCCGCCAAATTATTGCTAAATAACCAGTCATTCTTTCGTATCACCCAACTGACAAACCCTTTTCTATCGCCTATTGTCAAGGGTTTTTGATTGGATACCTGTCGCATATAATCTTCTTCATTGTTTGGTTCAGGCTCCCTACTGTCGTGCAAGTTGATAAGACAGGGGCCTTGTGCAAAGCGCCTTAACCATGCCAGCTGTACTTCTTCTGAATCAGTATATTGTTTAATGAGATTGGTTAGGTCCTGTAAAACTGTATGGGCTTGGTCCTGCTCTTGCTGCACTTTAATCAGTTCAGCCAAATCCTCTTCGATATCTCTACCCTGTTGTGATTTATAGGCCATGTAAACATAACCTCTGTTCTATTTGTTGAAAGTGGCGGACAATTTCCTTGGTATCGGTGGCAAAATGCTGCTGAAAAAAGATTTTAAACCCTCGGTATAACAGCAGGTTTTGACCCACTTCATCTGTAATGGTGCTCATGCCTTTAACAGCTTTAAGCATTTCTAGCCAAAAACTGGTGGGTTTTGTCAGTAACGCTTTGCGCAGTGGTGGCCAACGTTCTATTGCTGCCAGCCAGATAATCATGCGATTGAGTTCTGACTCATCTGGAGATTTGATATCACCAGGTTTGTCGCTAAACTGATTTTCGCATTGACATAACATATAAAAACGGTTGATACAGCGTTTAATCAACCTAGGGTTTGAAAAGTATTCTCGAATCATCACATTGGCAAATAACTGATTAATGTTGTTACGAGAGTAGCCATAAATGTAACCCATAGAGCCACTATTGAGGTTGAGGTTTTCACTTTGCCTCGCGATAAAATCATTAATTTCCTGCTGTTGCAGCACGGGCAAAGTAAAACTGAACGGGAATAGTTTTTCTAGATAGCGGTTGCTGTCATATTTATTGATTTCGGCATATTTCAATGCCACAGCATCTTTAAGCGTGGTCTTGTCCATAGCAATAACAAAGCGGTAGGTGATGTTTTTCTCTTCATCAACACTCACCACATTAATCAGCTGGCGAATATGATCTAGTAATTGAATCGCGCTTTCAGGGTTACAACGATCGAGGTCATCAATAAAAATGACCAGGGGTTTGTTATGCCGGCTCGCTTTTTTGGTCAGTTTGCCAAACTCCTTGCGTAAAATATCGGTAGGGCTTTCTTGCGGAGAATAAGTCAAGGATTTAAGCTCTTTGTCCATTGAACTGGCATTAAAACCATTAAACATACCGCTTAAAAATCCACCACTCAAAACATTTAACATTGCCGGAATGGAGCGCACCCCCAGCATTACCGCAGCTTTTAAGCAGGTACCAAGTATTTCTTCATCATCCCCTTTGATGGTAATGGCATCTTCCCATACTTTGCGAATCAAGGCTGGTAGTAATCCTTCTTCATACTCATAACGCCACGCATCAAACCAGACACAAGTATGGCCAGAGCTGGTTAGTTCAGCTTTGACGACTTGCAAGAATGAAGTCTTACCCACGCCCCAGTCACCGCTGACCAGTATTGGACTACCGGCTGGAATCGAATGAAAATGGCGGATAAAGCTATCTTTAAAATCGATCAATCCAGGCCAAAAGTTCTCGGGTTTGGCATAGTTATCGTCGAGATAACGACGAATAAAAAATGATGTTATTTCGGTCACAGGCATGAACTCCTGTTTGTTGAGTCTATCAATGAAATTAGAATATGGCCCCGATAACTGGTTTAAAACCCAAATTACGCCCTAAGGACTGATAAAAACTATGGTATAAGTTGCAATAATTTGCAAATTATTTGTGTCTTATTTAGTTATAAAAAACGTAAGCGAAGTTAGATGGTTGCTGTTTGAATGCAAATTATCGGCATTACAGAGCAATATAGGTGGGTTCTGGAGAGTGTTTC
>JBLGCB010000497.1:0-4894 GCA_047617105.1 Phenylobacterium sp.
CAATCGGGTCTTTATGCGGGTGTTGCCACTTTACGCATCACCTACATCTAAACGCTAAACGCACGACCATCGTACTGATTCGCTGCTTAACCGCTGGCGAGTCAGTCTATTTTTCCTGCCCCCTTTTTTTTTTATTAGAATGAGATTATTATGAAACATTTTCTATTTATCTGTGTTTTTATTCCTTTTTTCTCATTGGCCAAAAACTCCTTCTTAGTCGCACCGGGCATCGTCGAATTTGACTTAAAAAAACCCGCGACCCGTTCATTTATCATCACCAATGACGGTGATGAGGCCATTCGACTGAACATTAAACCGATTTATTTTGATATTGCCGACCGTACCATGGCCATGGGCGAACACTTAACCAAAACCACCAAAGACATTGAAAATATTACCGGTGCAATCCGCATCAGTCCCAGACGACTCTCTTTAAAACCTGGCCAAAGGCGAGATATACGAGTGTCTATTAGGCCCAAAAAAAATCTGCCCGACGGTGATTACCGCAGTCATTTACTGGTGCAAATGCTGCAAGTCGCCCATGTGCTCTCCAGTCCAATGCCACAAAACAGTGGCGGTGTCGGGATGGACATTAACGTAAAAATGGAAACCGCCGTTGCTATCTATGGCTCAAAAGGTCAAGGCTCGCCAACACTGAATTTCTTCTGCCAGCAAAACCCGGCTAACGGCAAACTGATGGTGAAAATTGTCAATCCGACCATATGGCGATTTGACGGGCCAATCAGCATTACCGCAAATAATACGCCTATCTTTAATCAACGATTGGTCAGACTAAGAGACTCCAGTAAAACCCAGGCGTTTAAGACCGACTACTTAAGCACCACAGACTATCAGATTGGCTATAACACCCTAAAAAATCCCGATGCAAAATTCAGTGGCAGTTGCCAACATATATAAACATTTTCTCTTAATACTCGGGCTGCTGATTGCCTTAACAGCCCATGGTGCAAAATCAACAGAATCAGTTCAACTGACGGAAGAATTCATTGAATTTAAGGTCGGTAAAAGCAAAAGAAGCCATTTTTTTGCTGTTTTGATGGACCAAAACGAAAACCCTTATCTTGATATCGACACCGTATTAAACGACTGGCTGGAGATCCCCACCAGTTGTAAAGTCGAACGGCAATACTGTCAGGGCACCCTTTATCCCAGTAAAACCATCTTCTGGATTGATGCCCAACAAAAACAACTGGGTAGCAATAAAGCCGACGATGCAGCCACCGACATTGCCGCTGATGACATCGCCTTTATTGATAATAAGATATGGCTGAAATACAGCAGCATTGCCGACTGGCTGCCGGTAAATATTAGCTGGACACTCTATCGCTATTCCTTGGCGCTGACCCCCAACTACTTATCATTGGCACAACAAAAAGACCAGCGAACACTCAATCGCAAAAAACACCAGCTAAAACAATTTGCACTCGAAAAAATCAGCCAAGTGCCCCGTCTGTATCCACAAAATGAAAACCCATTTGAAATGCGCTACAACCTCAACCTTGACTATAAAGCCCAACAACAGTGGCAAGCCAATGCATCATTACAGTTGCTGGCTGATATCTATCAGGGCACATTACAATTAAACAGCTCGTTGAAAGCCGACAAATTGACCCCTGCTATTGATAACTACCATTACAAATACGCTGGTAGCCGTTGGTTTGATCTGATCACCATCGGTAATACCCATTCTTTTAGCAACCAATTAATCGCCGCGAAACGGTTAACCAACGGGTTGACCCTTCAAACTCGTAAAAAGACCAAGGGGGCTGGCAAATTTGAATATTGGGATATTCTCAGGCCAGATACCGAAGTCGACATTTTTAAAAATGGCATTTTGCTCGACACCATTAATACCGACAGTTCAGGCCATTTTCATCTGCCTGAACAACTGGCCTCCGGCGGCGATGTGTTTACTTTTGCCAAATACGGCCCCAACGGTCAAACAGACACCTCACAAATGAAAATTGCCCCGGATGAAGCCTTATTGCAGACCCCCGGCAGTTGGGATATTAATGCAGCCGCAGGAGAAATGGACAATGGTAAGCTGCTGCAAGGGATTATTCGCTACGGTATCAGCGATTATCTGACCATTGGTACTCATCTTTATTGGGCCACATTTGAACCAACCGAAAACCAGTTGCTCAATAACACCACTGATATCATCAGCAACACCGAGGAAAACGCACTGTCGTTTGATGCTACCATGCGCCTTGGCGGCCAAAGCAATCTGCAATATCAATACTTACAATTGGATAGCCTTTCAAAGCAAGCACATTATCATGCATTAACCCTGAATGTGACCGCTTTTGAACAGCAACAACTGTTAATCAACTACTTTGCAACCGACGTGACCGACCCCTCTGATTTACCTCAATTACCACGCAACATTGGCAGCAATAGCAACAACAGCCGTAACGCATTCACTGTCGATCACCGCTTTCATTTTAACCGCTGGAACATTGCTACCCAGTTGAGCACAATGGCGCAAAAAACCCTGTTATCCCAGGATTTCAGTAAACGTTTACATCGCAAGTTATCATTTCGCGGCGGTTATAGCTTAAGCCGCGATAACGACAACAAACTCACTTTTGAGGCATTTATTCGCTCAAACCTGAGTTTGTTTAATAGTAAAAATATGCGGGTTGCGTTAAATAATGACGACAAACAACTGGCAATTGATGCCAGTTATCGTCTCAATGGAGCCAGAAAAAATAACCGTTGGGATGTCAATATCCAACTCAATCACCCCATCGGTCAATCCCTTCGCGCGCGTTTAGAAGCGTCTTGGCACTACCAAGAAAATGCCAAGCTGAGTTTCAAAACAGACGGTCGAACCTTCGGCTTACAATTTTCGTGGTTCGATGCTAAAGCCAGCCTTAAACCCGACATTGACTTCAAACATTTTGCCTCGGGTAGTGTCTATGGCAATATCACCGCACCGGCCAACAATGGTAATGTACCTGCACCAGTCGCGGGTTTTAAAATCATGGCGGGCAATGCCAGCGGCGTCACCGACAACCAAGGCAATTTTCAAATTCACGGGGTGCCAACCGACAAAGATGTGCTGGTCAAATACGATAATAACAGCCTAGATGTCAGTTATAGCCTCGACCGAGAGTATGACAAAGTCTATTTGCGTCCAGGCACCCGAGTCGAACTCAGCCCTAAAGTTATCAGCAGCGTGGGTATTGATGGCGTGGTTTTATCCACCGACCCCCTACCACTGGACATTCAACTACTGATCAGCAAACAATCAGACAATAGCGAAGTCAAAACCATCATGGTTGAATCTGATGGCTTTTTCCTCACCGAGAAATTAATCCCTGGTGAGTACTTGCTCCAAGTCATCAATGTTGATAATCCGCCAGTGGCCTATCTTCTAACCATTCTCGATGGTGCAGACTGGATTGATGGGATTGAGATTCTTTTGAACGCCGTCCCGGTGGTAATCAACGAGAGCCAAGCAAAATCGCCATAACACTTGGCTCTCGAATCACCAACTATTGTAAACCACTAATCAATCACCCCCTGCGAACGCAACAAATCCAATTCAGACTCATCCAAAGCCAACAAACCTTGCAGTATTTCTTCATTATGGCTGCCCACCTCGCCGCCAGGCCAGTCGGTTCGACCAGGTGTACGCTCAAGTTTGGGGATCATCGCGGGGATTTTCAGCGCTTTACCGTCTATTATGACCTCTTCAAACAAACCCCGCTGATTAAAGTGTGGGTCGTGGACCATATCTTCTACATTATAAATCGGACCGCAAGGCACACGGGCGGCTTCTAAGGTCACCAATACGGCTTCAGAACCCAGCGACAGGCACCAGTCTGACAAGGCTTTGTCAATCTCGGCTTCGCATTCTACCCGGCCTGCGTTGTGTTTCATCCGCGGATCATCGGCCATGTGTGGATGACCCACCGCCACCATCAGGCGGGCAAATATAGAATCGCCATTGCCGCCAATCACCACATACTTGCCATTGTTGCAGCGATAAGTATTGGTCGGCACAATACCCGTTACTGTGGTGCCCGAGGGTTCACGAATGATACCGCCACCATCATATTCGGGCACCACCGCTTCCATTAAATTAAACATCGCTTCATACAGCGCGACATCGACCACCTGCCCTTCGCCGTTGCCGCCCTCTTTTTGCCGTTCAAATAAGGCCATCACCACCCCAAGGGTCGCATGAATACCAGCGATGGTATCGCCAATACTCAGATTAGGCCGAACCGGAGCCTGATCGGCAAAACCGTTGACGTAACGAAAACCACTCATGCCCTCGCAGACCGAAGCAAAGCCCGGCTTTTTGGCATAGGGACCGTCTTGTCCATAACCCGAGATACGGGCGTAAACCAACCCGGGATTGGTCAGCTTAATTTCTTCAGGCCCAAGCCCCCACTTTTCCATCACACCGGGGCGAAAGTTTTCAATCACCACATCGGCACTGTCGATGAGTTTTCGCGCCAACTCACAGCCTTTAGGCTGACGTAAATCGAGTGTGACGCTCTTTTTATTGCGACCAATACTGCGCCACCAAAAAGAGGTGCCGCTATCATCGAGCGCACGCCAGCCGCGGATCGGGTCGCCTTTTTCTGGAGGTTCAATTTTAATCACCTCGGCACCAAAATAGGCCAACATAGAGCCACAAAAAGGACCTGCCAACAATTGGCCGACTTCTATCACCCTAACACCGTCTAGCGGGCGTTTGCGCTTTGTTTCTGTCATTTTTTAACCTTAAAATTGTGATTAGCCGCGAAAGAAAATCTACTGTAAACGATTTTGTTGTCAATGCAATAACTTGGTGGGCTGGGTGTGTTCTAGATGACTGGTAAAGCAAAGTAAAGCAACTGCTTTACCTGACCTTACC
>JBLGCB010000498.1:0-4874 GCA_047617105.1 Phenylobacterium sp.
CTACGCTTTGACGTGATTGGTCGCCCATGAATGGTGAAATCGAGGCAAATTAAAGCGTTATGCGCAAATGCATCAGTTGGAATACGATTCAAACGGCTTTCATTGATAGGCTTCAAAAGGCAAAAATTAACAAACTCAATCGATAGCGATTTTCCGACACCATTGGTTTTGTCGGATGATTCATTGGTTTGACCCAAAATTAGATTTATACCGTCGGTAAAATCAATGGGATCAAATAATTCGGGTTCACAGTATAGTCGATTGATTTTTAACATTTTGCAACCAGATAGGGATCTTCAAACTCAATGATATCTAATGAATAAAGAAACAACATGCCATAATAGATGGTTCTAATACTGGAAATATTATTGCTCTTTTTCATTTTGCTGGCAACCTCAAAAATACTGATACGAGATTGTCCTGTCGACTCCAGCAGCTTTAGAATTTCCGCACCAATGTAAGGAGAGGACTTGGTTAAATCTTCATCTTTTGAAAACAAATTAGACATTGATTGCTCCAGGGTTGGGGAAAACATTGCATCGTATTAATTCATCCACCAGAAAAAATGTGATGGCTGATTCTTCGTATTCAACCTCTTTACTTTGAACAACATCGACAAATTGTTGTGTAAGGGCTTTTAACGCTAATGTAGGGTCTCCGGCGAATTCAGTCAATGTTTTATCACTCAATAATTTGAGGTATAGTGATTTTCTTCTGATCTGAACCACACCTATATCTGTTACTTCTTTAACGATTTCTAAGCTGGGTCCATATTCTGCATATAATTCAACATAGGTGCTGGTTAAGAAATCGGCGTGGTCGGCGAATCGTTGATAAATCTTCCCATTGGGGTCTGGTTCTTCAACAAACCCTTGGCCTGCGTCATCATGTTCACAGTTACTTAAGTGATCTATCAGTGTGACGATTGTTTGAACTTCTTTTGGCAACCTGGCTTGGGGTACAATTTTTAGCTCGTTTTGCAAAAATTCGGCAATGCTTTTCAGGTTTTGTGTATTTTTATCGCTTATAAAACGGGCAAAGTCGACGTAGTCCCATATGTCTTTTTTGGTGTCTATTTGATATTCATTGGCATCACCAATAAATGCGGCGGTGTGCCGGGTGACGCTAACTAAATTAAGTATAATTAGGCGATCATAATGGTGATGCAATTTGTTTTCGATGAACTTTTCAACTGTTTTTCGAGTTTTGGCTATTGCTGAGGTTGAAGTCACTTGAATCGCAATTCGATTGTGTGTATCACCCAAATCTATTGCTGCTGCATTGGGATTAATAGTGTTGATGTTTTCTAATTGATAGCCAAGTGCTAGATTCAACAAATCTCGATAAAAGTTTTCAGCATGAACATTGATATCCGTCAGATTTAAAGACGCTTTTATTTCGACTTGACGAGAGAGTAATGCCAATGCGTTGGTGATTTGCTCTATATAATCTTGTCTATTCACTTCGAATGCCGATCAGTCATGACTTTATTTTATCAAGTATTTCTAATAATAAAGTAATGATTACTTAAAATTAATATCATTTCAAGAAAATTGCGCCAAATAACCAATTAAATAGCAAAAAAATTCAAATTAGCTTTAATTATATACAATTATGCATAGAGTGCACTACAAATAGCGCAGATAAAACAAGAGTGATAACGCCAACGGCACGATAATGAAACTGACAATCATTTTGCTGAGTAATGCCACATAGGATGGCCCTCAGCAAAACTCTGTAAAGAGCATGCAACAAGCCAATGTAGTGATAACAAACTCCAAATGGTCATTATAGGATGCCGTTTAGGCTTTGCAGGGGGCGCTCATCAAAACCATCTACTACTAAGTACCGAAACAAATTATTTTGCTCAAAAAAGACAACCAATAACACGCTCAGCCAAGCAAATTTAAGTTATTAATGCCTATCCAACCAAACTGGAATAATAGTTGCTAAAGACATTGCTGCTATTAATAGAGATTCGTTGCTGGCCAACATCAAAAGTGTTGCCACCATAAATCGTCAAGATTCATCAGTTGAGCAGATCACGGAGTACCAATGAGCTTTAGATCAAATGAAGAACACCTGTTTTTTGAATTGAGTGATCCCGATCTGGAATTTAGCGTATTGCGCTTGCGGGGCCACGAAGGTATTTCAGAAACCTTTGAGTTTCAGCTTGAACTGGTATCAGAAGACCCTGAGGTCACTTTTGATGATGTTGTCGGCCAGTCCTGCGTAATGACCATACTTAGCCCCAACCATACCGAGGGCGAAGAGGGTTATGAAGACGCCGACGAGCATGAACGCTTTATTCACGGCATTGTCAGCCACTTTGAGATTGGCGACGAAGGTTCGCGCTTTACCACCTATCATGCGGTAGTGGTGCCCAAGATATGGGCGCTGAAACACCGCCACAACTGCCGTATCTTCCAGCAAAAAAGCGTGATTGACATTGTCTCGACCTTACTCGATGAATTGGGCCTAGCAGGGGACGAATACCGCGTTGACTGTAGCGGTAGCTACGAACCTTACGTTTACTGCGTGCAATACCGTGAATCAGAATTAAACTTTATCAGCCGTCTGCTCGAAGCCGAAGGCATCTTTTACTACTTTGAACATACCGATGAAAAACATGTCATGGTGTTTGCCGACGACTCGACCGCGCTGTCGGCCATTGAAGGCGAAGACGCCATCCCGGCGCACAACGACGCCCAGGGCATGGTCAGAAACCAGCATATCTATCAATTTCGCTATAGCGAATCGTTAACCCCTGGCAAAGTCACTCTACGAGACTACAACTTCGAAAAACCCAAATTACAGCTCGAATCTGAAGTTGAAGAAGAACAATATCAAGACCGAGAAGTGTATGACTACCCTGGTTGGTTCGCCGATAAAGGCCGGGGTGATACCTTATCTCGCTTACGCATGGAGTCGGCCACCACCTATCGTAAAATGGCCAAAGGAAAAAGCAACGTTAACCGATTTGTGCCAGGTTATAGCTTTAACCTTGCCGACGACATCAGAGAGCAGCTTAACGATGAGTATTTAATTACTCGCATTGAGCATGTTTCTGCGCAGTCAGGTCCAATGGAAGAAGACGCCACCACCGAAGGTGGTCATTACAACAACCGTTTTACTTGTATTGTTGCCGGAAACCCATTTAGACCAAGCCAAAAAACCCGTATCCCGGTGGTAGAAGGTTCTCAAACCGCGACCGTTGTCGGCCCGGTAGGTGAAGAAATTTATACTGACGAACATGGCAGAGTTAAAGTGCAGTTTCACTGGGACAGACAAGGCCGCAGTGACGAAAACAGCTCATGCTGGATTCGGGTAAGCCAATTATGGGCCGGTGGTGGATATGGTGGATTCTTTTTACCACGTATAGGCCAAGAAGTAATTATCGACTTTCTTGAAGGTAACCCAGACAGACCCATCGTGATTGGTCGGGTATACCATGGCATTAACAAACCGCCTTATGACCTGCCAGCAGAAAAAACCAAAAGTACCATCAAAACCAATTCATCACCCCAAGGCGGTGGTTTTAACGAACTGCGTTTTGAAGACAAAAAAGATGAAGAGCAGATATTCATTCATGCTCAAAAGAACCAAGACATTCGAGTTAAAAACAGCCATTTTGAATCGGTAGGCAACGAACACCACCTGAGCGTTGGCACAAACCGTTTTGAATACGTCAAAGAAAACGACCACCATATGGTGGACGGCGACACCCTGAGCAAAGTCAAAGGCAACGTTAACAATGTGTTTGAAGCGGATGTAATGCAACAAACCACCGGCAACGAAAACTACAAAGTTGACGGCGACCGCATTCAACAAGTGGGCGGCACCGAACACTTAAAAGCCAGCCAGAACATCAATATCGAATCAGGCCAGAATTTTGGCGTTAAAGCCGGGCAGAATGTCGAAGTAAAAGGTGGCATGAACATCAACCTGACCGCAGGCACGACCATCAACCTAAAAGCCGGTGGCAGCTTCATTTCGATTGGCCCGAGCGGCGTCAGCATCAAAGGCGCAATGGTGATGATAAACAGCGGCGGCTCTGCCTCAGCGGCAAGCCCAGGCACACCTGCTGGTGTTGCGCAACCAGACGAAGCCGAGCAGGCGCTGGCTGCCGCGACTGCCACAGCAGGTCAAGTCGAAGAGGTTGAGGACAAATCCGAGCCGATTAGACCTTCGACTTATGGACCGCAGGCCATGGCTTTAAAACATGCTGCGAGGAGCGGCACGCCGTTTTGTGCTCAATGTGAAGCTGCTAACAATTAAAGAAGATATAAATGATTGATGACGACAAAGTTGAACAAATAAAGCGCCAATTATTAAGCCGCACAGAACACAATGTTTATGCGGTGATTGATGGTGCCCAGTGCCCAGAATTGCGCTTCAAACTCTATAATTTGCAACAAGAAGGTTACCTTATAGAAAATTGCTGCCTGTGGAGTGGCAAGCTAGAACCTGACTTGGAAGAGGTCGCACCATATTTGGTTAAGTTACAACAAGGCTGCCCCTTTACCGACTGGTTAATCAGGGAAGGGTGGGATAACCACTGGAATATTTTTGTTGAATCTGAGCTTGAATTTAAGGCATTTAGAAAGCAAATCCGCAAGCTGCTGCTGGTGAAGTCGCCCGAAGGCGATACTTTGGTATTTCGGTTTTATGACCCTCGGGTGATGGCGATATTTACGCCGACTTGTGATGGTGAGCAGGCGGCTGAGCTTTATGAGAATTTGATTTTTGTTAGTTATCAGAAGGAAGAGGAGTTGGTTTGTTCTTATTTTGTTGAGGGGAAAGGTGTTGGGTTTAAAGCGCTTGTTTAAGCAGAAGGTATATAGATGATTGTTTTAGAACCAAAGCAAATTGAA
>JBLGCB010000499.1:0-4867 GCA_047617105.1 Phenylobacterium sp.
TACACTTCTTGGCCATCTTGCAAAAACAGCACTGTCGGTGTTGCCCAAGTCGGGGTTTTAATCGTCAATCCCTGCAATTGCGAGGCAAGGCGGAACGTCACCGGGATAACACCACTATAGGCATTTAACACGTTTTCTTTGAGTTTTTCGCAATAGGGGCAATAACTCTCAGACTCAATCACCACGATGTGTTTGCCAGTGGTTAAATCGTCGTTATCGACTTTGCTTTTGGCCAAATGAGCCGCATTGAATTTCACACCAGTTGAGTGATCGGGGCAATAACCATTGGGGTTTTTCACCAAATAATCCTGATGATAAGTTTCTGCGGGGTAAAAGGTTTTCAGCGCCGTGGTTTTGGTGGTGATCTGACCCAAACCCGCCTCTGACAGCAAACCCTGATAGGTCATGGTCACTTTATTGGCCAAGGCGATTTGTTCATCGCTATTGGTCAAAATGGTCGAGCGGTATTGGGTGCCAACATCATTACCTTGGCGATTAAGCTGGGTGGGATCATGACCTTCAAAGTAATTTTGCAAGATGGTTTCTAAACTCACCACCGATTGGTTATACGTCACCTTGACCACTTCGGCATGGTTATTGGCATTACCTTTGTTTTTATATTTGGTGATTTCCTGATACACAGGTTTCACCCCTTTACCATCGGCATATCCCGAGACCGCGTCAACCACGCCGGGGATCGCTTCATATCTTTTTTCTGCGCCCCAGAAACAACCCGCGCCAAGCACAATGCTATTGAGGTGGTGCGATGCGGGCATGTTGTCATCAACATGATGAGGGGTTTTCATCGGTGCAGATGACATAACATCTGGTGTAAACGCCAAAAAGGCACCACCAAACAATAACGGGATTAGGCCTACAGCAGCAATAACAGGTTTGATGTTCATCAGTAAATTCCTTCAAAGAAACAAGTCAAAGCCAGTATAAACGGCTCAAATGACAATCTGGTCACCGGGTTATCACAATTTTATCACGATACCCTTTCATTCCTATTTAAACCAAAAGTCCTGCACAAACGCCAAAGCCTCATCAGCGGGCAACGGTTTGGCAAAATAGTAACCCTGCACCTGATCACAACCAATCTGTTGTAACAGGTGATAATCTTCCAACCGTTCGACCCCTTCGGCCAGTACTTCAAAACCGAGGAAGTGGCCTAACGATACCACGCTGTTGACAATGGCTTGGTCTTCTTTGTCATTGGCGAGGTTCAGAACAAAGGATTTGTCGATTTTTAAGCAGGTCACCGGAAACTTTTTTAAGTACGCCAGCGATGAGTAACCGGTACCAAAGTCATCAATCGCCACTTGTACGCCCAATTCTCTGAGTATCTTCAAATCGGCCAACGGCTTTTTAATGTCACTGATCAACATGCCCTCAGTAATCTCCAAACACAGGTTGTCAGGGGCGAACTGATACTTCTCTAGTAAGGCGATAATGCCAGAGGCAAAGGTGGCTTCGTTAAAATGTAAACCAGAAATATTGACCGCCATTTTAATTGGCTCATCTAACTGGGTCTGCCATGCCAGCGCGGTTTGAATCGCGGTTTCTAATACCCAGTTGCTAATAGGAATGATTAAGCCGTTGGCCTCGGCCATGGGAATAAACTGATCTGGCGATATCATGCCTTCTGTGGGATGAAACCAGCGGATCAGCGCTTCAACGCCAATAATTTTGTTGTTGGTGGCATCCACTTGAGGCTGATAAAACAGGGTAAATTGTTTTTTCTCCAACGCTTCTGCCAGTTCATGCTCCATTTTAAGTCGACTAAGTTCTTGTTGTTGACGCCCGACCGAAAAGTATTCAAAGGTGCTGCCGCCGCTTTCTTTAGCATGGTACATCGCCATTTCAGCATGTTTAATCAACTGATCACCATTAACATCGTCGTCTGGCCACACGCTGATGCCGATAGTCACTGACAACTGTAATCGTTTGCCATCCACATTAATCTGTTCGTCAAAGGCCGCCATCAAGTCACAGCAACAAGAATTGGGGTTATTGGCCGACGACTCAGCCGCCAACAGCACCACAAATTTGTCGCCACCAAAACGCGCCACCACATCATCTTTATTCAATACCGCCTGCATTCGATGCCCGGCTTCGTGTAATACCACATCACCTATGTTATGGCCAAAACGGTCATTGACGGCTTTAAAGCGCACTAGGTCGATAAACAATAACGCCAGTCTTTCATGACTGCTTTTGGCATGTTCGATAGAAAATAATAGATGTTCTTCAAATAATTTACGATTGGCCAACCCGGTTAACACATCAAAATTGGTTAACTGGCGTAATGCCCGGTCAGCCCTTTTGCTCTCAGAGAGATCGGTGGCCAACATCAAGTAATGTTTTTCACCCTCATCACGATCCATTTCGGTGATATTCAACCAAATAGGGCAGTTTCTGAGCTGCCTAGTTTTCAGCTGAGTTTCTCCCTGCCAGTTACCATCGCTTTTAACCAGCGCAAAAATCTCTTTGTAACCATTGCCATCATTTTCAAATCCTTCAACCAACAAGGTTTTGACCGACGCGCCCATTAAATCGGCCCGAGAAAAACCCGTTAGCCGCTCTGCCGCCGCATTCACTCCGCGGCATATGATCGACTCATCAAGAATGATAATACCTTCACTGGCACTTTCAAACGCCTGACCAAACAATGAGCTTTGTTGTTCAAGGGATTTTTGTTCGGTGATATCGGCAAAAGTGCCGACAATCTTTTCTGCTTTACCGTCTTTATCGGTGGAGACCACTTTGCCCGAGATGGTGATCCAGCGCCATTCATCTCCTTGTTTAATCTTATATTCATCTTTATAGCTGCCCTGAGGAGTGGCTATATATTGATGCCAGTGGCTCAGAATCGCCTTTTTGCGTTGTGGTTCGACCCTTGACAACCACTGTACACCATCGAATTTGGCACCTCCTGGGGTCATCAGCGAAGCGCTGGTTTCGTTGATGGTCACCTGATTTTCGCTGCTGTTCCACTGCCAACTGCCCGCGTCGCTGCCCCACAATGCCAATTGCAAAGTATGCTGGCCCTGAGTCAGTTCTTCGTTGTAACCCTTGATTCGTTTGATGTAACGCATCCGGTTGTAAATCAGCCACGCAGCAAATAATAGCAGCGTCACCGCCAAGGCCATTCGGGCCTCAGTGGTTTGCCACCAATGAGACAACAGCTGCATTTTGAGGCTATAACTGTCTTTCATCCAGATATTATGTGATGTGCCCCTGACCTCAAGTTCATATTCTCCGGCCGGTAAATTAGAAAGAAACAGCTCTCCTGAATGACTCAGATCGGTGAACCGAGTTTGTGTCGGTAACAGCCGATATTTAAAGCGGGTATTATGGCTATCGAGGTAGTTTAAGGTGGTAAATTTAACAAATATGCCAGTATGATCCGGTGACACTGTAATCTGCGACTCGGGGCGTAAAGACCATTGGCTCAAACCGCCCCGCACATGAACTTTCAGTTCAGACGCCATCACCCGGATATCGCTGACCCGATGACGCAAGTCATCGACCTGAATTTTTAATACTCCCGCCGACGAACCTAGGCTACAGCCCCATTTGGCGGCGCAAAATGCCGCCCCTTCATTAAATTCTGCGGAGGGTAAACCATCATTTTTGCTGTATAATTTGGCGTTATTGGCCGTAGTATTGATTTTATATAAACCCTGGTCGGTGCCCAGCAATAAATGCTCATTGTTGGCCCGAACCATGGTGAAAATATTTTTATAGGTGATGCCATAAAAGCGATTCATATCCAGTACTTTGGCCTGGTCAAAACCCTGACGATGATCAATCGCAAACACCCCGCGGTTATAGAAGCTGACCAGCATCACGCCTGGCTCAAGTAGCAGTAATTTGCTCACTTCATTGGCCAATACTTCGTCTTTGCCCGACTGTAAAAAATGGATAAAAGAATCACTGCCAGCGGCCAACACACTCACCCCCTGACGCGTGCCCAGCCAAAGATTGCCTTGCTCATCTATTTCGATATCTTTAATTTCAACGTTGTCTAACCCTTGGGCCTTGCCCAATAGTTCATGTTTGTCATCAACACGAGATATTTTATACACCCCGAGATCACCACCGACATATAAGGTTTTTGGGGTCACTTCGATATCAAGAATGCGCACGTCTTGCGCTGGAAAACCGGGCATGGGTTGGGCTTGTAAAGCGGATTGTGAACCACTGATTGGCAGGTTATTTTGTTCAGCACTGTCGGGCACAGTGGCTGTTTCAACCAATTTTAAGGTTTCTGAGGTTTTATAATTGAGTAAAAATAGTCCATCTTCGCCCCCCAATAGATAATCATCACCATAGGCACGAATAGAATAAATCACTTCATCTGAGGGATTAATAAGGGTTTCTTTGACCAAATCCAGCACCACGGCTTTGCCGCTGTTTTTATCGTAAAACTGCACACCAGCATTGGTGGCGACAATATAAGCTTTGTCGTCTTCATGAATCGCCCAAACATCATTGTTGATTAATGCAAATGGTGTTGTCGACTGGTCACTTAATTGGCCAACCTTGGAGGCTGGTGGCACATATAAATTTAACCCTGCGCCCTGGGTACCAACCCAAACCACACCATGGCGATCTTTGAGCAGTCGCGACAAACGCCTTTTTTGCACCTGATGACCCGCCTGATTATAGGCTTGATGTTTTTTGACCGTTTTGGTTTGACTGTTATAAACCAATAATCCCTGATAACTGGCAAACCAAACGTCATGATTAGATTGCGGCATAATATCTGTAATATAAGCATTGCCTAGTCCGGAGATAATGGTGGCTTTTGGCGTTTTGGATTGAGCTTGATCTTGAGTGTTGGCTAAGTCGATCACAATGC
>JBLGCB010000500.1:0-4858 GCA_047617105.1 Phenylobacterium sp.
ATTAGGCTTTCTTTGACATTGGCGATGGTGCTCTGACCGCTGACCATAATCACCACGACCTTTGGATTTTCACTTTTAATCTTCTTTAATATTTCAATGCCGTTCATATCGGGCAGTTCGATGTCGAGAAAAATCAGATCCGGTTTATGGGCTTCTATCTTGGTAAAGGTATTTTGACCGTTAGAAGCATTGACGATTTTAAAACGTGTGGTTTTTATTTCCTCATTAGCGGCTACCGCCAAAATACTGTTGCGCAATAGTTGTCGTGAATATTCGACATCATCTACGATAAGGACGGTTTTTTCTTGGGGGTCTGTGCTGCTCATATTATTGCTCGTTTTGTGCTTCGTTTAATAAGTGTTTAAGTTCAGGTAGTTGGGTGGTGGCTTCAATATACTGTTTTTGATCAAGGCAAGTTTGAATGGTGCCAGCCAGTCGGGTGATGGGCATAAAGCCAAAGCTGCCCGCGGTGCCTTTGATAATATGAATGACTTCAAATAACGACTGCCAGTCTTCGGTTTCTTGGGCATGAGTGATCAGGCTCAGATAATGGCTGATTTCGGCTTGAAAGCGGACTCTTAACTTAAGGATCAGCGGGTCGGTAATTGGCGCTGGTTCTTGCTTTGCCGGGTCTGGGGCTGACGGGCTGCGATAAGGCAAGTGATGTGCCAAGGTATTATAAAAATCGACTAAATCAATGGGTTTAGATAAGCAAGAGGTGAAACCAAGGTTGATATATTGTTCAACATCATTACTGATGACATTGGCGGTCAGGGCGATCACTGGTTTTGAAAACCCCAGCATTTGCAGGGTATTTAACGCTTCTTTGCCATCCATCACCGGCATTTGAATGTCCATCAGCACTAAGTCGTAATCGGCTGACAACGCCATTTCAACGGCGCGTTCGCCATCGCAGGCAACATCTACCTCAGCACCAGTGGCGTTGATGTGCATGGTGATCAGCTGTTGATTCACTTCAATATCTTCTGCCAGCAAAACCTTGCCGGATAATGTTGGAATGTCAGGGGTGTCGGGTTGATCGGTGACTTGTACGGTGTGCGTGAGGTAACTGGCATCGCTAAAACGGGATTCACCACAGTCGATGCTGACACTAAAGGTCGAACCTTTACCCATTTCGGTCTCTAGGGTGATATCACCATCAAGCAATTGTGCCAGTTGTTTGGAGATATATAAACCCAATCCGGTGCCACCATATTTGCGGTTGGTTGACTCATCTGCTTGAGTAAAGGCGGTAAATAATTTTGCCGCGGCATCTGCGGGAATACCAACGCCGGTATCGATGACATCGATTTCGAGGGCATTGAGGCCCTCAAAATAACCGACGTTGACGGTGATCTGTCCTTGGTCGGTGAATTTGATCGCATTATTGCATAAATTCAATAATATCTGTTTCAGTCGGGTGGGGTCTGAGGTGATTGTAATAGGCACCTCTTCAGTCACATTGATAACAAAATCGAGCTCTTTGCTGTGTGCCCCTGGCTGGCAAATGCGGCTGACATTGTCGAGTAGCTTGAATAAATCGACTTCAATACATTCGACGCCTAATTGTTGTGCTTCAATTTTTGACAGGTCAAGAATATCATTGATTAAGTTAAGCAGATGCTGGCCATTATCAATGATAATGTCGATGATTTCTGGTTGTTTTTCGCTGGGGATCAGGCCGTTTTTAATGCTTTGTGAAAAACCGATGACCGCGGTGAGCGGGGTTCTGATTTCGTGGCTCATATTGGCCAAGAAAGAGCTTTTGGCGGCGTTGGCCGATTCTGCTTCGATTGCGCTCGACTCTGCGGCACCTTTGGCGACGTGTAACTCTTGAATGTGAACACCAACCGCTTGTTCTAAAAAGTCACCGATATTTTGCAGTTCTTGGTCTTGGCCAATAGACTGATTTTCAAGCTCGGCGAGTTTGTCTTCAGCCAGCTGACGCGCTTCGCATTGGGCCTGGTATTTGAGTTGCAATTGTTGCATTTGTTGCTGTAATTGCTGTAATTCGTCAGACAATGGAGCACCTTATTGGGCGGCAAAAAAGTGAGTGATAACGCTAGTTTAGCTTTGTTTGGGTCAAAAGCAAGGGCAGAGAGATGGCCAATCGACAGCGAATGGCAATTTAAGGTGCAAAAGATGCACTTACCTGCTTATTTACGTTCGGCGTTTCAACGCCTTGATATAACCTCGCCCAGGGTTAAGCGCGTTTAATACCCGTTGTGACACCGGGTAAGGTTCATTACAGATTTGCGCGGTCAAAACTTCTGCACACAAGGGGGCCGAACATAACCCTCTGGCCCCTAAAGCGGTCAAGACAAATAAGTTTTGATAATCTGGTGGCAACTTATAATGATGTAAACGCAATCCCTTCCATAAATCGCGATAGACTTCACGGTATTGTTGATAGTTTGGCACTGCGCCTGCCAAAGGTAGGTGATCGATACTGGCGCAACGGATGGCTGCTCGGCCTTGATCGGGTATCGGCAATTGATCGACCCAGTTGTGGTTGCTAAGGCATTCTTTTAACCGTTCAACGTTTTTCTGATGATCTTTAGGGCGCAGGTCGGTGTGGTCATCACCCTTAATAAAGCTGGCACCTAGGCTGTGCTGCTGCCCGGCTGCTGGGGTGATATATCCGCTGTAACACAATACGGTGGCCAATTTTTCAGTATCGGCGGTGGCGGGTAAATGGCTGACCTGGCCGCGAATGGGTGAAAGTGCTAACGCTTGGGTTTGTTCAAACTGACTCGCCAGATGGCCGCTACAAATCACCAGTTGGTCAAATGGGGCTGATGTTTGACCGTCAATCACCAACTGCCAGCGTTGGTCGTTATTCTGTGCCAGCGAAGTGACTTCACTATTGAGCTGGATATCCACCGTGGTGAGGGCGTTGCTGGCCTTTAATAGCGCATTGATGAGTGATTCAGGATTGATCCAGCCACCATCGGCAAAATATAACCCAGACTGAGGCAAAGTGATGTTGGCAATGTCACTGGCCTGTTCGCGGGTAACAGGGCGCAACAAGCTTGGTGGCCAAAGCTGGTTGTCAATCAAGCTTTGCTGACGTTGTTTGACCTTATCATTGAATGCCTGAATCAATACCCCGCAAAATGAATGCTCAAACGGCAAATTCTGCCGTAACAGCTGGTGATAAAGCGTCAGCGCATAACCATAGGCTTGGGCATAAAACTCACTTAGGTTGTCAAAGCTGCCTTGTAACAGTGGATATAACGCCGCTTGTTTGTTTTGTGATGCACCCTGAGCCAAGGCTGCATCTTTACAATATAAGGTGATGTTAAAGCCACGTTTGGCCAGTGAATAACACAAAGCGGCTGAGGCGATGCCGCCGCCGATAAGGGCAATGTTTTTGTTCGGCTTATTGGCCGTTTTGAAAGGCTCAGGTTTAAAAGGCTTAGTCGTATGGCGATAGTAAAAGGGCGGTACCACGGGTTCAGGTTGCTTGGTTAATACTGAGCCGGTGAGCATTTCGCGTTTTTTGCCAAACCCAGTGATTTTTTTGATGGTAAACCCTGCTGCTTGCAAACCTTTTCTGACGATGCTGGCGGCGGTAAATGTCGCCAGCGTGGCACCGGGTTTACTTAAGGTGATCATACCCTGATAAACCTGAGGGCACCATAAGTCGGCATTTTTACTCGGTGCAAAACCATCGAGATACCAGGCATCAACATAACCTGATTTGCCATGAAACAGCAGGGGCAGGGTGTCTTTAACATCACCAAACCATAAATCTAATATTACCGAACCTTGGTTAGGGGCGTTAAACATTATGCGATGACAACCGGGTAACAGTTTGGGGTATTGCTCAATCAATTGGATTGACAGTTCGCTTAACTCAGACCACTGGGCCAGCGCGTGGGTTAAATCAGTTTTGGTTAGTGGGTATTTCTCAAAAGAAATAAAATGCAGTTGCCGGGTGGCTGAGGCGTTGTTTGCTCGGCATTGATTAAAGCAGTTCCAGCTGGTGAGAAAGTTCAACCCGGTGCCAAAACCAGTTTCTGCGATGACAAAGTTTGCTTGTGGCTGTGATGGTGAGTGCGGTTCAAGCCAGCGTTCGGGCAAACCATTGGCTTTGATAAACACATATTCACTCTCTTGTAAGCCATTATCAGTCGAAAAATAAAAGTCTTCAAATGCAGTTGAAACGGGTGTGCCACAGACATCAAAACGAATATTGGCCGCTTCTATGGTATAAAGCGTTGGTTCGGGCTTTGTATCGGGTGCTGTGCCAGGCTTGAGTTGTGGTTTCATAAACGGGGTGGTTCTCGGCTGAAGTTAGGCTATTTTAGTGTTTTTTGCGGCAAAAAGGCACTTTCTTGAAAAAAAAGTACAGCTGTACCCTGAAATCAGACCACTAACGCCAATTTTTTACGTACAATGGCGGTCTGTTAATGAGAGTGGTTTCAAAAACCCTTTTTAGAATGACATTAATTTAGGAAACGACATGAAACGAGCAGTGATCACCGGCATGGGTATTGTCTCAAGTATTGGCAATAACAAAGCAGAAGTATTGGCCTCATTAAAAGAAGGCCGCTCAGGTATTACATTCTCAGAAGAATTTGCCGAGGTTAAACTCCGCAGTCAGGTATGGGGTCAGATGGACATTGACACCAAAGCACTGGTCGACCGTAAACAATTACGTTTTATGGGTGATGCTTCTGCTTATGCCTATATCGCGATGAAAGAAGCCATTGCAGATGCAGATTTACCAGATGATATGGTGTCGAATATCCGCACCGGTATTATTGCTGGCTCTGGCGGGGCTTCTTCTAAGAACCAAATCGAAGCTGCTGAGACCTTGCGTACTCGTGGTGCCAAGCGAGTGGGTGCCTAT
>JBLGCB010000501.1:0-4848 GCA_047617105.1 Phenylobacterium sp.
GTGACCAGCATAAGCATAACCACAGTAAAATGGCGTCAAAAATATAAGGAAACTCTGCCACTAGGGTCATCATGTAAGCGAGGAATACAAATGGCAGTAATAAGGTCGGCAACGCCAAGGTGCCAGAGATTTTTTGCTGAGCAACAGATTGTCGTTTGTTTTTGGGATGGACTTTTTCGGTGATAGCCAAAGTTAAGGCGGTAAAAAAACTCAGGGGATTGTATTTTGGAGACAAGGGTAACAAGCGTTCTAGTATTATTGCGGCGAATAATACTAAAACGCTTAGGGGTACTTGGGCGAGTACCTCTTCCACTTAGCTAAGCTCTTTGCCTTGCAAGTTGGTCAGCAGGGCCATGACCATTTGCGATGAATATTTTGACGCTTTTTCGATGTAAGCTTCAAATGATTCTGGTGATTCTTTACCCGCGATATCTGATAATGAACGAATAACCACAAAAGGCACATCCAGTTGATGACAGGCTTGAGCAATCGCTGCACCTTCCATTTCAACAGCCATGGTGCCAGGGAAGTTGGCACGTGCCGCAGCGATAACATCAGGTTTGCACATAAAGGTATCACCGGTGGTGATCAATCCGGTTTTGACTTTAACGTCGCTAACTTGTTTAACGCTTTGTTCAGCGGCGGCAATCAAAGTAGCATTGGCGGTGAAACCCGCTGGCATATTAGGCAGTTGGCCAATTTCATAACCAAATGCTGTCACGTCAACATCATGATGACGAACTTCTGAGGAAATCACCACATCACCAACATTCAGTTCTTGGTCAAATCCACCAGCAGAGCCCGTGTTAATCACGCAATCAGGAGAGAACTTGGTGATCAACAAGGTGGTTGCGACCGCAGAGGCGACTTTACCGATGCCACATTGTACGACTATCACGTCTATGTCGTTGATTTGACCGGCGTAAAAGGTATAACCGCCGGTTTCACTGGTGGTTAAATTAACAATCGCTTTTTTAAGGATGGCGACTTCTGGCTCCATTGCGCCAATAATTCCTATTTTCATTGTCTGTCTATGCCTCTAAGGTTTAATGAGTTCGAATAGTTTTTTGGCGATATCGGTATTATCCATATGGCCGTTAAAGTGGTGTTTGCCAGCCCCGTGGGCAAATATCTGTACATCATCGCCAGTATGGTTTGATGACGTCCAGCCTGTGAGGGTGCGCTGGGTAATAATGTCTGTCAGGGTGTCTTCAATGAGCGTTGCGGCCGCCATTTGAGCGTCTTCGAGGGCTTTAGGGTCATCTCCTCGGACTTTGCTGATGACTTTTATCGCTTGTTTTTGTACTTTGCTGATACGGGCCATACGCGCCGGGCTGATATTCATGGCTATGGTTTGTTGCCACACAGTTTTGACATCTTCGTTTTTGAGCAGGCGTTTGGTGGTGATGCTCATTGACTTACGGGCTTGTTTGACGGCTGCGGGTTTCCAGCGATATTCGCCCTCAGAACCAACACTTAGGCCGCCGGTATTATGATCCGCAGTCATCACCATCAGGGTATCTGGGTGGTGATTGATATAATCTTTGAGGTAACTGACGGTATTGGCCAGACCATCCATTTCTTTCATCGCACAGGAGATATCGTTGGCATGACCACACCAGTCGATCATGCTGCCTTCAATCAATAAAAAGTAACCTTTATCTGATGAGTCCATCAGTGACAAAGCTTTGCTGACCATTTGTTTTAAGCGGTATTTAGGTTGGTCGTCGGCGGTTTGATTATCAATCGCATAACCGAGTCCCTTGCGGGCAAAGATGCCAAGGGCGGGCAGGCGGTCAAACTGGTTCAGTTGACTCAATTGATCAAAATACTGATAACCGGCTTGTTTGAATTGCTCGACGATATTGCGATCATCACGGATAAAGTATTTGTGTCCGCCACCAAACATTAAATCGGCGACAAATTTGCCGTTAACCCGGTTGTCAAAATAATCATCGGCAATGTCTTGATAGTTATAACGATAAGTATTGTGGGCGACAAAAGAGGCGGGGGTAGCATGGTTGATTTGCGATGTCACCACCAAACCAGTGGTTTTGTCCAACGATTTGGCATATTCCATAAGGGTTTGCAGCGGTTTGTCGTTGACATCCACTGCCACCGCTTGGTTATAGGTTTTCACCCCGGTGCTTAATGCGGTTGCTGAAGCGGCAGAATCGGTGACATAGGTATTGTCAGTATGGTTTTTTTGCGTGCCACGTGAATAAGTCGACGCCATGCCCGTCAGTAATTCATCGAAAATGGTGTTTTCGACTTTAGGGGTCTGGGGGTTATCCATATAATAGCGATAGGCTGAGGTATAAGCGGGGCCCATGCCATCACCGATAATATAGATGATATTTTTCGGTTTGGCCACTGTGCCTATTGCAGTATTGATGGCATGATTGGCCATTGACGTCATTGGTAGCGCGGCGAAAGAGAGTGTTGTCAGCGCTAACCATTTATTCCATATATTGTTCATTTTAACTCAATTACTTTATCCACCACATTCGAGGTAAGGATAATAAACCACCTAGCGCGCCAATGAAACCTCCAATATACATTGATTTTTTGCCGACCGACTTACCGAAGGCACCGCCAATCAGTGCCCATACGGTAATTTCACTCAATTGGTGACTGGTGGGGTTGTCTTCAAGCACTGTATTGGCGGTATGTTCGCAGTTATTGTTGAACAATTTATAACGTCCTGGGTCGTCCAATATTTGCTGTGCTTTGCGGATGATTTCGTCTGGTTGTAATCCGGTGGGTTTAACAAATACGGCTTTGTCATTGGCAAAGGTATCAAAATCAGTCTGATGTTCACCGTGCCCTGGGGTATTGTGCAAAATTAAGTTGTTGCCCAGGTAAATGCCGACGTGCATCACCAGCATTTTACGCCGGTATAACAAGTCGCCAATGGTTAAATCGTCACTACTGGTGACCGTTTTGAGATCTTCTTTCATTGGTTTTTCTCGGTTCTGGTTTATGTTGTCACGTTAGGTTAGTTTATGTGGCTTTTCATCTTGCAGTGCCACCCAGGTATCGTCAACAAACGATTTGGGTAAGGGTTTGCCAATTTCGCCAATATCATCAATATTCTTTGACGGGTCGTCGACACACGCTTCGAGCAAGGAAAATGCCTCATTAAAATATTGCGCCATTGGCTCCAAGCTTTTGATTTGTTCATTACAACAGACCAGTCCAACGTTGGCGACGCCGTTATAGGTCAATAGCGTGATGTTGACGCCGCCCCCTGGTGTTAATGCTGAAATGGGGTAAATACTCTCCACCTTGCTGTCTTTGTAATATAGCGCCTTTTTGGGCCCGGGTACGTTGGAGATGAGAATATTGCCCAGTGGACGTAAGAAATTGGTTAAATGCAGTTTTTCAAACACCAGCGCCCAAGATTGCCACCAAATGGTGTAATAGGCAAAGGCGGCGGGGTAGACGCGTTTAGCGGCGCGTTTAACAATTTTATGTGACTGGACAATTTGCCGCAACCGCTTGTAGGGGTCTTTTTGGCCATAAGCCAGTTCGACTAGGGCGATGCCTATTTTATTACCTGAGCTTTCTTCGCCGGGTCGGCGCAGGTTAATGGGCATTTGGGTCAGCAGGGCTTTGTTGAATGTCTGGCCGTGATCTTTTAAAAACCGATGCACGCCAATATCAAAACTGGTGAGCAAGATTTCATTAATGGTGGTTCTGGTGCGTTTTGATAAGGCGATCACCCGGTCCATAGGTAAGTCAGTGGTGGCCACGGTTCTGCCCGGTACTACTTGACCCGTCAATACGGTTTTGGTGCCTGAGAAGGGCAGGGGCATATAATGACGATTAATCCGCAATAGTTTTGACAGCAGCCGGGTAAACATTCGGGTTAAGTCAATCAGGGTCAGCGCAAAGTAACCGATATTTTTTAACAAACCCAGCCATTTGTTTTGTTTTTTACGTTTGCGATGCGGGTGTTCCATGGCCCATACCGGAGTGAAGTTATCGCAATTGGGTTGCTCGGTCATGGCAGCCTGAAACCAGCGCACCAAAGAGACGCCGTCGCCATACATATGGTGAATTTTGGTGTAAATGGCGTAACGGTTGGTATTTTTGCTGCCAATCAGATGATACTGCCACAGCGGTTTATCCCGCTCTAAACAGGTTTCATGCAGTTTGGCGATAAAAGCGTTGATTTCGTTTTTGTCGTCGATATCTTCAATAGTGTGATGTTGCACATGGTAGTTCATATCCAGTTTGTCGACATCTACTAAGCGGGTCGGATAACCCAACACACTCACCACCACACAAGAAAAGGGCGATTGTGGCTTATCAAATTGGCGCAGTTCCTCGGTCAAATTGGCGACGTACGAGTGATTCTCCTCGGGGGAGTTGTGCTCAGGGAATGACAAAAACTGTAACCCGGCGACATGTTTGGGGCTGCTGTTAGATTCTGTGATCCAGAATGCTTTGTCTAGAAATGTTAAATGCTTTGCCATGGGAAATCCGGATAGTTAGTTACGTAGCTATTGTTAATAATGGTATTAATCACTCAGACTGAGCCAAAGTGCCATCACTGATGGCTTGCTGCAAGTCGAGTTTTTGCTGTTCTTCGATATCAAGATAAGGTGACAGGGCAAAAAATATTGAACCCAGTCCGCGATAAATCACCGTACTGTCATCAATATCATCGCCTTTCATCACATAATAGTTCAACCCTTGGGTGAGCACCATGGAGATAAGTTCAATTAAGTGGTTTAGCTCTTCACGTTTAAGCGACAAGGTGCCTTGTTTAATAAAGTCGCTTAGAATCTGATTAAAGCCTTTTTCTTTGACCTTGATCAGCTGTTTAAAGCCCTTTTCAAT
>JBLGCB010000502.1:0-4842 GCA_047617105.1 Phenylobacterium sp.
CATGAAATCAATAATCCCACCAATTTTGTTCATGTCAGCACCCAAAACCTTGAAATTGATTTGTCACGTTTTCAGCAGTTTTTGTTTGGCTTGGTGGGGGATGATGCTGATGAAGCGATTCTCGACAGTTTTAAAGAAAGATTTGAACCCTTATACACACATCTAGAAACCATTAAAAAAGGCACTGAGCGAATCAAGATCATTGTTAAGGATTTAAGGGCGTTTACCCAGCTCGATTCTGCCGAACAAAAAACAGTGAAGATCACTGACTTGCTGCAATCGATGGTGAACCTAGTGCAAACCCGTTATCAGAAAGTGGCCGAATTTTCGATTCAGTTTGATGCCACACCAGAACTTTACTGTTATCCTGCACAGTTGAATCAAGTGTTTATGAACCTGATTGTGAATGCCTGTGATGCCATTGAATGCAGGTTGGCAGGGCTGCAAGGGGTCAGAGCGTCAAAAGTTAAGGGACGAGTTGTGATCGGTTGCCAGACGCTGGTTCATGGTGGGCACAGTGGGCACAGTGGTCAAAGTGTGATTGAAGTGTTTGTCTCAGATAATGGTTGTGGTATGACAGATGACGTGAAAAACCACTTGTTTGAACCATTTTTTACTACAAAGGAAGTGGGCAAAGGCACTGGACTGGGTTTGTCTATTGCGTTTGGCATTGTGCAAAAGCATGGCGGCGAGTTGCTGGTGGAGTCTGAGTTAGGCGTGGGCAGTGTTTTGCGGGTGCGTTTGTAGGGTGCGCATTGCGCCAGCCTGTGTGAAAACTCCCGTAGGATGGCGTAGAGCGCAGCGAAACCCATCACTTGCGCATGATAGTAGAACAATATCATCGTTTGCAGCCCAATTCTGATGGGTTTCGTCTGGGCGGCATCCCGCTTCGGCTCTACCTCATCCTACACAGAATTGGAGTTTTCACACAGGCTGGCTCACCATTAACGTCGATTTTGGTTTTGACGAATGAAATGTTCAATGGTGCGAAGCGCAACTTACGATGACCTCATTTGCTCTATCGCAGGCGTATCGGTGAGAAAATCACTAAACACTTCCCCTTCTGAGACCGCATGGCCGATAGGACCATTTTTATTCGCTTCAAATTTGGCTTGAAGCTGTGTATCAGACAGTTTTTTCACGTTACTAATTGCCGCATCTATGGCTTTTAAAAGTTCTTTATTCATCGTTTATATCCTCACAATATTCAACCATAATACAGGATAAATCTCTGATCACATAGCAGGATGGTTGACCAGTAATATCAAGAGGTAAAGCGCGCGAAGCCCCTCTTGGTTGTGGTATCTGAATGCTACCTTTAGATCATAGCAGGAGTGATTGGATTTGCAAATATTTGTTTTAGTGTGTCTGATTTGGACAAACTTGACGCATAATGTTTAATGTTATGCTTTGAGGTTGGTTGTAGGTGCAATGTTACAAATCAGAATTGGTTTCAAATTTTCATCATGATACATTGCCACTTTACTGGCGGTATCATATCTGATGGGGGTGCTGAGTGTGGGGTTAAACGCAAAACAAAAAGGGGGGAAGGGTTAAGCCCGGTGTACATTGCACACCGGTCAATAAATTTAAATCAATCGTAACTGTTCAGCGTGCTTAGGTTTCGCGCCAGAACAAGGCCTTAACTTGGTATAAAAAGCAGAACACAAAACAGGCACATATAGGATGTATGCAACTGTTTGAGTACGAAAATAACGCGGTTATGGCGGATAAGATGAGTGCGCTAATCTACCGGGCAGAGTAAGCCGCCATTGCGGCTATAACCCTTAACGACACTGAAATCGCCGCTCACCAGACCTGGGCCAATTTTAGGTTGGCCACAGCTGGTGGTAAATTCAGCGTTGATTTCACCGTTAATATACACTTCAATCTTCGGCCCCATGGTTTTATCTTTGGCTGAGCCAAAAAATGAAAATTGCTCACCGCTTGGCACGATATCTTCAAAAATCAAATCTGACTTATTGGCATTTTTGCGTTGCCGTACTGTAATGGTCGCATCATTGAGAGAACCGGTATACATCAAATCAAGGTTGGTGATCTGCCCGGCGCAAGTGGAACATTCTTCTCGTTCACAGCTGACGTTGATTTTTTGATAAGCCAGCTTTTCACAAGATTCACATACTGCTGGGGTGATTTTGATTTTATTCTTTTCATCAGCGGTTAGGCAAATATCACCTTCATAACGACCATCGGGATACAATATCAGGTTCAGTGCACTTTCTGCGGTGGTCTCATTTACCACTTCAATGCCGATGATACCCACTAGGCTATCTTTGGGCAATTGAGCGACAATATCGCTGCTATCATGCTGATAATATAAACCCTCAGTGATGGCTGAAATGCCCGGCAAGGTGGTTAAATGACTGTTGATATTGACCGGAAAAGTATTGACCGAGATGTTCTTATCGGCCAGTGTTGCAGCGGCATTGATGGCCGCGATGCGATCCTCTTTTTCTTGAGTATTACCCGAATCAAAAGGGGCTGTCGGAATGCCATCAGACATAAAAGCCACGGTTTTTATATCGTGTTTTTTTAAATTAACCGCATCAAAAGTGCTTTTGGTTAATTCAAGTGCGGCTTGGTAATTGGTCGCCGCACCGCTGGTGCCGGCAATCTGTGGCGTGATGGAGGCGAGGGCATTTTTGACCGCTGATAAATTGGTGGTGAAATCAAGTACTACACTGGCATCGGTGGCAAATTGTAGCACGCCAACTTTGGTGTCATCATCTTCGTTAATGGCGTTGACCATTGCTGTTAATGCTTCAACTTCAATATCAAATACGCTCTTGGTGCCGGTTAAAATCTGATTGGTGCTACCAGAGGCATCAACGACCAGCAAAATATACAGTTCAGACTTCTTTTTGCCTTTTTTGGATGCTTTGCCTGAAAAGTTCATCACGCAATCGCAAGCGGCTTGAGCGTTGGCAGTGGTTGATTTATTAAAGATTAGCGCTGAATCCTGAGCTGCCAAGCCACCGCCCGGTGTTACCGTAATTTCTAGGTAACCCCATGGTTGGGTTTCAAGCATGGTGATATTACTGTTGAGTTGATAGCTGTTGGCTTCATCGGTGTTGTTAACGTTGATGACTTGGTTAAAAGGTTCAAAACCATCTTTGGCCACAGTCACCAGCGCAGATGCATCAAAATCGAATTCACTTTCGACCATAAATTCGCCTTGTGCATCAGATAAGCTTTCGGCCTCAATACCGTCAAGTGTCACCAGCGCGCCGACGAAAGGCGTGTCGGACTCATCGACAATAATGCCCTTTACCGAGAATACTGGGGGTTCAACGGTGGTGTCTGTCGCCGGAGGTGGGGTTGTTGGATTGCCAGCTTGACTACTACCGCCGCCTCCACCACCGCAGGCCGTCAGTAGTAGAATGAATAAACTCAATAATCCATAACACAACCTAGATTGGTTATTGCTCAATGGCGTTTTCATGGTGATATCCTCAATGGTTTTGTCGTTGGCGGTTGTTGCATTAATAACTAAAGATGAATTTGGACCCTAATCTAACAATATTAAGAGTAAAATATTCATGTGAACTGGTCAATGGCACATGACCCACACGGGCCGTTGGCTGTGAAGGTGAGAGGGCTTGGCGTGTAGGATATCCTCGAAAATCAGTGGAAAAACATTCAGAGAAAGTGGGGTCATATCAGCGCGAAATCGTTGGCAAAAAGAGACCTCAAACGTTTGTTGGACAAAACTATTTACATTTTAACCAACGCTTTAAGGTTGCAAAAAAATCATTTGACCGTATATTAAATGACCTCGGCGTTGAAGGATTCAGCGAGTAAAAAGTTGTATAGGAAGTTGTAATGTTTATAGGAAGTCGTAATTTTATGGTCCATAGCAATAGTGATTGCAGTTTAACAGTGCGAGATGGCGAACAGCTTAATCTTGCCTGTCAGCATACCGTAACTTGCCCTGTTGTTAAGCCTTTCCCTAAAGAAGGTGACACTCAGACACTCCTTGAACACTCCCCTTTTAATAACACTTTCTTGCTGAGCAAGTGGTGTCAACATCACTCATTTCATCGCCAGTAAAACCATATATTTTGACCCCCTTACGGATTGACGGGGGTTGAGAAGTATAAAAAGAGTCAATCCATCATCGAAGTAAATAGGAAATACAAAATGAACAACAGCAAAAAAGTGCAAGACCAAAACGTTGAAATGAGCTTGGAAAACCTAGAAATCAACATCGACCAAGCACAGATCATCGCTGACGATGAGCTTAAAGCCGTGACTGGTGGCACTTCATCATTTATCAATGATCAAGGTTTTTGTTCAAAGCACATGTAAGCAGTGATAACGTCGTAAAATGATTTTTAATCGAAAGTAGTAGTAATATAGGATATACCAAAATGAACATGACTCAAAAAGTAGCAGAAAAAAACGTTGAAATGACCCTAGAAAACCTGGAAATCAACATCGAACAAGCGCAAATTATCGCTGACGATGAGCTTAAAGCCGTCACTGGTGGCACTACTTCATTTATCAATGATCAGGGATTCTGCTCAAAGCATATGTAATTAACAGGTGTTAGCATCTGAATAACTATAGTCAAAGTGATTTGACTTGGAATTTATTTTGATTTGATGATAGCGGGCCAATCTTTTGATTGGCCTTTTTTCTTACAGGGATGTAAGAATGCAGGTGCACAGGGATGTACAGCGCCAGTATTGCTCCAGCCAAAGGCATAACATATTAAATGGTAGATTTATTGTAACTGTTCAGCGTGATTAGATTTCGCTTCAGAACAAGGCATTTACGCACGGAAAATAGGCGCATATAGGTCATATGCAACTGTTTGAG
>JBLGCB010000503.1:0-4821 GCA_047617105.1 Phenylobacterium sp.
GGACAACACTGAGCAGCAACGGCTGCAAATTGCTTTTTCGACAGATAATCTGTTACAAACCCATATCTTGGCAGATAAAGACACCCACAATGGCGTGACTCGGCTCATTTTCCAAGATGCGGTGATTGGCCTGCTCAGACTCTGTGAGGCTTCGTTATACCAGGAACTCACCGATTCAAAGTTAAAATCTCGCTTGGCCGGTTTATGGCGGGTGCAGGCCCAACTTAACTCAGATACGCTGTTTTTCAGTGAAGAAAATCTCGATTTTACTGAATTGGTAGATGATACCTTTGAACAATTAAGTATGTTGCTTGATGTGTTAAAGCGTAATGTTGTCAGAATGAAATCGCTGAGCCAGGATTTTGAAGATATGTCGACTGATGCCTGTAAAGACCCGGCATCTTTTGCCCGTTTTCGCGAGCAACTGTTAACACAAGTCAGCACTTTATTTGAACGCCATATTCAACCCACACAAAGCTTTCTGAACCACCGTATCCGGCTAAAAGAGGGGGATAACCTGTTTGAGACCCTTAATAGCATTAAACTGGCGTTTGAAAAACAAGGTAAAAATGCCATGGCCGATCAGGTATTTCGCTTTAGCATCAGTTTTAGCGGTATATTCAAGCCAATCACCGATATTGCCCACCAGGTTGACCAATTTTTACGTAAAACCCGTGCTTCGATGGCCCAGTTCAATGCCATGGAACACCATTTTCAGCAGCTTAGAACGGCTTATAAACAGACCCTTGAGCGCAATTTAAATAAAACCCGCATTGATAGCGCATTTGCCCAACAGTTTGACTTTATAAATGGTTTAAAACGCTTTTTCAGACCAAAAGATTTCCGTATCAGCGATTCTGCCAGTTATTTTGAGAATTTATTTACTGAGATTGATATCAGGCTGGCCGATTTAGCCTTAAATACAGCTTTACCGTTAACGGATAGTGAAGCTTGGCAAAGTGATGAAAACAGCCACCGCTTAAAACGGGCGATGAGGTTATATGACTATTTGGCCAATATAGAACACCGCTCGACTCAAGATTTGACTGCTGCATTGCATTATCGCTTAAAGGATATGTTTGATGATTATCAAATTGTTGACCTGTTAAGTGCAGTGACAAAAATGCGTCAAAAAAAGGGTGATTATCAATTAACAACAACCAATCGCATGGCGTACCTCAGCTATGGCGACATAACATATATTTATCGACGTAAACGATTGGTTGTTAATGACCAAACAGACGCTAAGGAACATCAAGATGGATAGTGGCGACAGCCCCGTGGCATATAATACTTTTGATCTGATTAATGCCGAGCACAGCAGCAATATATACCGTCAATTTGTGTCAGGTAAGGTGATTACCAAGCAGATGTATAGCGAGGTTAAGGTCATTCTGGAAGAAAATCCTTTATTTACCCTGCTATTTAATCATCAAGTTCATTTTGAAAATCTCTATAAACATCTGGGTTATGAGTTATGTTTTCATCAAAAAGGCGATTTTTATTATGTCAGAGAATTACGAGAAGATTCCACCGATGAAGCCGATGACAACGCCTTAAAAGTGCAAACAACATTGTTATTATTGGGCCGCTACTACAGTGGCTCTGGCCGAGATTTAAGCCACTTGTGCGATCCACAATTTGGCTTAAATGAGGCAGATATTAAAGCCTTAAATTGCAATGAAGAATTTAAGGCGATTCTACAAGCAGTGAGATTACCCAGTTGGGATAAAGCATTAGAATTTATTCAATCCCGTAACTTCGCTTTTAAAAGTGGCGTCAGCAGCTATTTTCTCAGTCAGGCTGGTGCCGCATTTTTGTTTAAGCTGGTTGAAGAGTATGAAATTAGAAAGTAACGGTTTAAGTACCATAATAACGCCGGTATGGTGCGAAAAGCGCAAGCAATCAATAAGGGAAACCTTGAACATTGAGTTTAGTGGTATAAATCCCTGCTGTTAAACAAGGTGCATCACCACACTGGCGAAGTTTATCACCATCCATTGGTGCGGTTAAACCGGTGACGAATAAGGTTTTACCGTCGGCGCCACCAAAGGCGATATTGGTCACAATATGAATGCCTTCTACGATTAACTCACCCACTTCTTGATGGTTTTTGTCTAATACCACCACCACCTGCCCGTCGGTTCTGGTGGCCAATTCTCGGGTGGTGGTCACATAAATATTACCACTACAGTCTTTGCCTAGGCCGTCAATTGGCGTGGTTAATAATCGTTGTGGGTTTGATACCGCACCCGCGTGTAAGTCAAATGCCCATAACCCTTGTAATCCGCCAATAATAAGCTGTTGTTGGTCTAGCGATAATATAATGCCATTGGGTTTGTCACGCAGCGCTGGAACCATTTCAGTGACATCGGTGGCATTCACTTTACCGTCGGCAGTCACCCGGTAAATACGTTGGCCCGGCTCTATTGAACCCGATTGACCACCCCCTTGAACCGTGTCTGCTTGAATATTTGAAGGGGTATTCCAGTTTGGATCGGTGAAATAAACCGTGTCGTCATGGCCAATGGTTAAGTCATTCGGCGAGTTAAAACGTTTATTTTGATAAGTAGTCACCATTGGCGTGACTTGTTTGGTTTGCCAATCGATAGTTGATAGGGAACCATCTAGCTGACGTCCGGCCAGCAAGTTTCCTTTGCTGTCCAACGCTAGACCATTAGTGCCAGCAACGCTGTCTTGCAGCCAAATTTGTGGCTTTTCGCCCACCACCCAACGCCATATGGTGGTTTGGTTGCTTAACGCAAAACCATTTTCATCGGGTTGATGTGAACCCATATTTGAGTAATATAACGCGCCGTCGTGCCATACCGGGCCTTCAATGTTGTTATATCCTTGGTACATTAGTGGAATGTTTAGTGCGCGTGTCAGTGATACGGTGGTTAAATCCAGTTTGACAGCTTCAGACCCGGCGGGGCAATAGCTTGCATTGGCGTTAGAGATTGATACCAAGTCATTGGTTTGGTTAGTCGTGGTCATGGTCGAACATGACGTCGCCAAAAAGCCAGCACAAACTACCGCAATAAGGGGGATGGGGTTAGGGTTAGGATTATTGTTCGACATACAACCTCTTAAACAGACACAGAAAACAAGAACAGGGATATTACCAGACAACTGGCCAAACCTACCAACGATATAAGTTGTTGTTCGATATGACGATATAGATGCTTTACTTCACCCTTGGTTTTTCATATTCTTGCTGACATTATTTTATTTGATTCTCCTTTTCGTACTTGGCAAACCCTGGCCAAAACGCCTGACACTTGGGTTGTGGCGACTAAATCCTATGATCTGATTAAAGGCGGTGTATTAAGGTTTCATATTCAAGGTGCTGTTCGTGGCTGGCAAGGATTTATTTTTGCCACCAATCAAGCCGAACGCACCAGAACGCTGAACACCTTATTAAGCCAGCTGGCGGATATCCGCTATTTTTCGATAAAACCTGATCATGGCGCGCTGGCTCAACTGAACTTATTGCATACTGCCCACCCTGAAAATCCTTTAATTAATCATCAGTTGGTGCAGATGCATTTTGAGATGGGCATTTTAGATCGTGCCACAGCGCTCGCTGATACCCGAATTGAGGCAACAGACAATGCTGTAACTCGGGGTTTAATGCATTTACTCAAAGGCCAAATCACCTTAAATAATAATAACTGGCAAAGTGCCGAATTGAGCCTTAACGCTGCGATGACCATTTTCAGTGCGTTAAAGTTGCCACAACTTGAATCTTTAACCCTGCTTGAAGCGGCTTGGATTGGCTACCACAAAAAGGACCTTCGCAGTAGTATGCAGTCTTTAAATATGGCAGCCAGCAAGGGCAGGTTTTGCCAAACCCGGCGGAATATATTGATTATATTAAGCAAAATGCCAGTCATCGCTGGCTGAGACAAAACCAATCCGTGCTTGAACAGATCATCTTATTAAAAGATGTCGCACTTTTTTAATCGTTACAATTCTATATACAACGTAACTGTTCAGCGTGCTTAGATTTCGCTTCAGAACAAGGCTTTTTCGCACGGAAAATAGGCGCATATAGGCCATATGTAACTGTTTGAGTACGAAAATAACGCCGTTATGGTGCGAAAGATGAGTGCGCTGAATAGTTACCTTACAACGTAGGCGAAAACTCAAGCCATACCATTGACCAGAAGTCCCAGCCTTCGCGCATCACACTCAGCTGCAAAGTATGGGTGCCCTCTGTAAGAAATGCTTTATGGCGCTTAGAGGTTTTATCATCAATATTGGCATCATAACTTATCTCCCCCACCAGGGTATTATTCTGCCATAGCTTAAAAAACTCAACATTATTGCCGGTTCTTCCCCGATAATTGAGGCTATACCACGCCGTTTTTTGCACATTGACCTTAAACGTAGCTGTCACTAAAGGCAGTTCCAAGCCCTTATTGAATTTTGACAGGTAATACAATTCGGGTTTATCGTCTTTGGCCTTTTTATACGCCAAGTGTACATTTTCCAATTTCATGGTGTCTTGCATCTTAATTCGTCCAGGAATGTTCAGTGTTTGGGGCTGAACAAATACCGCCGCCGGGCTGGGTAAACTGGTCAGTTTATCTGTCACCGTCACCACCCGAAAACTGCCACCGGCACTAGGCAAGCTCACCTCAATGGCGCTTTGCATCGCACTGACATGGTGTATTTTGTCATAATGGCGTTGATAGAATTTACCCTGTAAATGGGCGTATGGGGTGTGTGATTGATAAATATCATAACCCGTCACTCGGGCATCATCGGCAGGTTGCCAACGGAGTTTAAAAGTATTGTTTTTAATCTTAACCAATT
>JBLGCB010000504.1:0-4806 GCA_047617105.1 Phenylobacterium sp.
AATCAGTTTTTAGCGCTATTAGACTCAGAACTTGATATCACTCTGCCAGCCATAAACGCCGAGGGGGTACAAAGTGGTGACCTTTTGCGTTTGCTTGAACCGTTAATGCAATCGGGTTTTAAACGCCTACAATCGGCCATCAATCAGCTGGTTCTAGAGCAACCACAACTTAAACTGGATGTTGATGCGCTAGGCAACCAATTTTACCAGCAACTGGTGACCATGCTGGCGTCAATCACTGGCCGTACCGTAGTACTCGAATTACATATTGCTCGGTTGCAAGGCACTTTGTCTGGGGATACCCCCGAAGCACGACTGGCCGACTTTGTCCGTCAGCTGGCGGAACCAGAAACTCGTCAGCGGATATTGACTGAATACCCGGTATTGGCTCGATTGGCTTTGCAAAGTGTCGATCGTTGGCTCGATTGCAGCCTCGAATTGTTATCACGATTGGCCACCGATTGGACCGACATCGAGAAGTTGTTTTCACCTCATCAACCATTAGACCCTTTAAGCGCGGTGCAAGGCGGTGCCGGTGACCCCCATCGTGATGGTCGTTCAGTGGCCATTTTAACGTTTGGCGACGATTTGAAAATCGTTTATAAACCCCGCAGCGTCGAAACCGAAGTGGTTTTTGGTCAATTGCTAGGCTGGTGTAATCAGCAGGGGTTTAATCCCGAATTTGCCATGCTTAAGGTATTAAGTCGTCAATCTTATGGCTGGGTTGAGTTTGCCCGCCATCAAAGCTGTACTGACCCAGATCAGCTGCGCCGTTTTTACCTGCGACAAGGCGGTTTACTGGCATTGATGTATTTGCTCGATGCCAATGATTTTCATTATGAGAATATCGTCGCTGCCGGAGAGTATCCGATGCCGGTAGACCTTGAAACCATGTTTCATCCGGTGCTAGAAATGCAAAACTCCGGCGAGCAGACCAACCCCGCTGCAACCATGCACAATACCGTGTTACGCACGGGTTTGTTGCCACGGCGATTATGGACAAATGATGGCGACCGACCCGGTATTGATTTAAGCGGACTGGCTGCCGATGGCGGTGAACAATATACCCCAGACCCGGTGTTGGTGATTGAAAAAGCTGGCACCGATGAAATGCATTATGCCCGCAAACGGGTGAAATTTCCCGGCGCGCACAACCTGCCCAATCTTGGTGGTAAAGCCGTCAATGCCAGTGATTATAGCGATGATATTGCCGCAGGTTTTGACCAAATATATCGATTGGTATTAAAGCATCAACAAAGCTGGCTTGAACCGGACAGTGGCCCATTGGCCGCTTTTGCCAAAACCCCAGTCAGGGTGGTGGCCAGAGAAACTCAAGTGTATGGGCATTTCTTAATGGAAAGCTTGCACTCAGATTTTATGGGTAATGCACTAGAGCGCGAGCGCTTTTTTGACCAGCTATGGATTATCATCGGTCAACACCCTTGGATGGCTGCGCTGGTGCCGTTTGAAATCAGAGATTTGCAGCAAATGGATGTGCCCCTGTTTACCACTACGCCAGATTCTGTTGACCTTTATGCCGCATCCGGCGAAAAAATTGCCAATGTCTTTGCCGTTAGTTCTATGCAACGGGTGCGGACTAAAATCAGCACCATGACCGAGCAAGATAATCAGCGTCAACAATGGATTATCCACAGTGCCATGCGTTCGGTCACATTGGCCAACCGGGCACCAGAAAAGTCGGCTTTTGTGCTGCAAAGCGTGGCAGAGCCAGCCAAAGCGGCGGATTTGATCAACGCATCCGAACAGATTGCCAGCCGGATTGCAGCATTGGCTTTTAGAACTGAACAAGACGCCTGTTGGTTTAGTTGGAAATCGATTGGCAATAGCCATTGGGATTTAGAACCGATGTCGCCCGTTTTGTATGATGGTTTGGCAGGTATCGCGTTATATCTGGCTTATCTGGGCAAAGTCACTGACAGCGCGGAGCAGCAAAAGCTGGCACGAGAAACCCTGATCACCGCCCGTTATTTATGGCGCGAATATCCGTCAACCCTCAATGGTATTGGCGCATTTTCGGGTTGGGCGGGGCCAATTTATTTGTTAACCCACCTTGGGGTGTTATGGCAGGATGAAGCACTGCTCGATGAAGCGGTGGCGTTGGCGGATACTTTAGGCGGTTATATCGATGAAGACGAAGCCAATGATGTGGTCAGTGGCGGCGCTGGGGCGATTATTGTACTGCTCAATTTGTACAGCTTTAGACCATCAGCGCAAGTGTTAGCCATTGCCAACCGCTGTGCTGATCAAATACTTAAACGAGCGATACCAATGGCCAGCGGACTGGGCTGGGTGCTAAAAGAATCGGGCACTACCCCGCTGGTGGGCATGTCTCATGGTACTGCCGGTATTGCTTGGGCGCTATCGGCACTGGGCAAAGTCACTGGCAGAGCTGACTTGAACGGTGCGGCGCAACAGGCACTGGCTTATGAACGCAGTCAGTATTCAACCGAACAGCAAAACTGGCCAGATTTAAGACACGGTGAACGGCCTGAAACCACCACCCACCATGGTGACTGTTTCTTTTTGACCGCGTGGTGTCATGGTGCACCGGGTATCGGTTTGGCCCGTTTGGCGATGCGTGACAGTTTTTGTGACTCAGCGATGCAACAAGAAATCGAAGATGCCATTGAGACCACTTGCCATTATGGTTTTAACGATAACCACTCGATGTGCCACGGTGCGTTGGGTAATCTTGACTTGTTATTGAGTGCGTCGCAAAGCCTTGAGCGACCACAGTTGCTTGAACAAGCCGAACAGTTGGCCGGACAAATTCTTGCGGGCATTGATGATCATGGTTGGATTACTGGGTTGATGTACAACCTAGAAACACCGGGTTTGATGGTGGGGTTATCTGGTATGGGTTATCAGTTGCTGAGACTGGCTCACCCAGATCAGGTGCCGTCGGTATTGGCATTGCAACCACCGATATTGCCTTAAAAAAAGAAGTAGTTGACATCTGGTTTACGATTGATATTATGTTCCAGCGATGGGAGACAGATCGGTATCCCATTAAGATAACGAGTCATTTAAAGGAAAGAAAGTAATGAGAAATATCAATTTTAAAAAAGTTTTGTTGGTTTTGGGTGTTGGATTTGGGATGGCCGCCAGCCAAGCTTATGCCATTGATTATGAAACCTGCTATATTCTAAAAGATGCCTGTTTCAATGATGGCATCGCCCGCGCGTGTGAATTGTATTTTAAACTTTGCTAAAAGTAGGCTTTAAGCAGTAGCAAATCACACTGGAGTAACGAATACTTCAGTGTGTTTAACGGTATGTTTTATAATATTACGCTGCGAAAAATCAATATTAACACCCACAAGAGTCACCTTTTTATTTTTATAGGCACAGGCGCTCTTGTAGGTATTGGTTTTAGCAATGATTTGTTCTATGGCTTTTTGGGCAGAATCAATCTTCAATTCAAAAATATAGACATTTTCTTTGTTGTGAAGAGAAATATCCAAACGTCCCTTATTACCCACCCGTTCAGCGATGGTGTCCATGCCTAAAGCTTGTAGATACGTGAGTAGAAGCGCTGAATAAAAGTGCTCATTTTTATTCGAATCAAAGTACATATAGGGAATTGATGAATAGATGATTTTAAACTGCTCAATAATTTTATCAATATCTTGCGCATTAAGCGCTTCTTGAAGGGCGGGTTTTACTTGGAGCATATCAGATTCAGGAACTTCATACTGAGCGCTTAAAATCAATTCAGAAAATGATCGGCGAACTTCCTGGTTGGGAAAATCAAGTATATAGCTTTCCCGCCTTGTTACTTTCCATTCTTAACCCTCAATTTATTTGGCACACTATAAGTAGATAATATTGTTATTAGCCAGAAAAATCCATCGACCACGATTAACATTGTAGGTACAGTGCAGTATTACCCCAGCGCACTCAATAGCTTGGCTGATATTTTTAATGATGTGCATTGAGGCAAAGGTGGTAACTTTTCGTCTTTCACGGGCGTTTGCGCGAAGGCACCATAATGGCATTTAAAATGTGCCCAACCTGAGCCTACCCTTGGACTCTGTACGTATGTTAAACTACACGCAATCACGTTTTTTTGGTAAATATAATGGCACGTAAATTAATCAGTTTTGACTGGGCTATAAAGAAACTACTTCGTAGCCAAGCCAACTTCGGCATCCTCGAAGGTTTTTTGAGTGAACTGTTATTCACTGATATCAAAATCGTCGCTATTCTTGAGAGCGAGAGTGACCGAGAGCACAGCGGCAACAAACAAAACCAAGTGGATATCAAGGTTGAAGATAGCAGCGGTCAGCTGATTTTAATCGAAGTGCAATATTCTAGGGAACAGGATTATTTATTTCGGATACTATTTAGCACTGCCAAATGCCTGACGGGACATATGGATAAAGGTGCCCGCTATAGTGATGTCAGTAAAGTCATTTCAGTCAGCATTCTCTATTTTGATTTTTGTGCCGGAGATGATTATATCTATCGCGGCACAACAGAGTTTTATGGTTTGCACAATCAGCATAAATTGGAACTTAATACAGAACAAAAAGAACTGTTTAATTGTGATAAAGTGACTGATATCTTCCCCGAACATTACATCATCAATGTCAGAAACTTTGACGATATTGCCAAAGACCCACTGGATGAATGGATTTACTTTTTGAAAAATGAAGAGGTTAAGGAAGAATTTCATGCCAAAGGTTTGCTCGAAGCCAAAGAAAAATTGGATATACTGAAATTAAATTCGGCTGAAAAAGTGGAGTATGAAAACCATATTTATGAACTGCGCCGTGAAGCCAGC
>JBLGCB010000505.1:0-4780 GCA_047617105.1 Phenylobacterium sp.
CATTGCTGCCAACTGGCTTCTCAAACCCTTGTGGAACTTTAATCACTTTACCTTCAACAGAATTGAGATATTGATGATCGTCACTGACTTCCCGCTCCTCAGAACTTGAGCAGCCTGCCACCAATCCAATCATACCGATGAACAATAAATGTTTAAGTCGCAATTCTTCTTTAAAACCAGGTTGCACACATATCTCCTAAATTAAACCAGCCATTTTGATAGCATCTTTGACGTCATTGTGATGAATTGGTTCAAGGGTAAGTAAAGGTAATCTGACATTATCGTCTGTAATCAGCCCTAATTGCTGTAAAACCCACTTAGCCGGTGTCGGATTGGGGGCAATAAACAAGGTTGTATGCAATACAGCCAATTTCTCGTTCACCGCTTGTGCCGCCACAAATTGACCTTGCAAAGCCAAGTCACATAAATCGGCCATTTCTTTTGCCGCGACGTTAGCAGTGACTGAAATAACACCATCACCACCTAAACGCATAAATTCTAAAGCACTCGGATCATCACCACTGAGCAGGCAAAACGGCTCATCTGGCGCTTGACAACATAACGCCTTTATCTGACTCAAACGGGCCAAGTCACCAGTGGCTTCTTTAATGCCGACAATATTATCGATTTTGGCCAATGCCATCACCGTTTCAGGCAATAAGTCAGTGACCGTACGGCCCGGCACATTATAGAGCAGCACAGGCTTGCACGTCGACCCCGCAATAGCGGTAAAATGGGCAATAAGCCCTTTTTGTGAAGGTTTATTATAATAAGGCACCACGGTGAGGAACCCGTCAACACCGAGTTTCTCCAGTGTTTTGGTACGCACGATGGCTTCTGCGGTGTTGTTGGTGCCGTTACCCGCAATCACCGGCACCCGGCCACCGACCACTTCAACCACGTACTGCACCACTTGTTGTTGTTCGTCAAACGATAAAGTGGCCGATTCACCGGTGGTGCCTACCGCCACAATACCATCGGTACCATTCTCAATATGATATTCAATTAACTTACCCATACTGGCAAAATCAACAGAACCATCATCCAACATTGGCGTGACCAATGCGACAATACTGCCTTTAAACATGTTTGTATCTCTTCAAAAATTGGGTTATAAATCACCATCTGGCAAAGGCCGAACATGTGCTCAGACTCTTTCAAACCACTGGCATCCTTTATAAATTTTTATTACGTCATGATAATCATCCGTTTGGTCGTACTTTAAGAAAAGCCGTCGCCATTGGGTACCTCCGTAATTATGGCCGTATAATACCTGAGAATTCCCCGTTAAACCACGAAAAATAGCGCTCACAGAGGATTTAGATCAACCCGAGATGGCTCTTTCGAACAAAGAACCTGAGATACAGCAAAACCCATCATTTGAGTGTAAAACAGACTTTACACTCACAGTAACAATTAAAGGTAGTCAATATTCATCCCCTGTGATTTAAATATCGCCAAACAGGACACTGTTTGTACATTGCTAACAATGTGTTAGACTTTGCGACCTGATTTTTCATCAAGCAACATAGGACATCATTGTGGCGCAAACTCAATATCTCGCTGTCACTGCCATTGGCACTGATAAAACAGGCATTATCAGTAGTTTAACCCGCCTAGTCAGCGAGTGTCATGGCAATATTCTCGACAGCCGCATGGCCATCTTTGGCCAAGAATTCACCTTTATCATGTTATTGGCCGGCGATCGGGTGGCGATTTCAAAAATTGAAAACACCTTGCCCACCACCAGCCATGAGCTGGGATTGTTGACCATGATGAAGCGCACCTCGCGCCATAAAGTCGTCTGTGACACCCAATCTTATGCCATTGATTATGTCGGCCCTGATATTCCCGGCACCCTGAGCAAGTTCACCGAGTTTCTGGCCCAGAAGAAAATCAGCATCGCTTCATTAAAAGCCGATGCAGTTGAAGACGCCACCAGCGACACTGAACACACCACCTCATTAAGGGTGCAAATGCCAAACCATATCAACATTACTGAATTCGCCAAAGAGCTTGAATCTCTTTGCAGCAAGTTGCAACAAACGTATAAAATGAAACCCTTAATGTAAGTTTAAATCAACTCCCTTTTATTGGCGACATAGGACAGACAAAGTGAATACTTTAACCCCAGGCGACAACGCACCACTATTTACCCTCAATGATCAAAACGACGCAGCGGTTTCTTTGGCAGACTGTTTAACCACTGGCAGAGTATTGGTGTATTTTTATCCCAAAGCGATGACGCCAGGATGTATTATCCAAGCAGAAGGGTTACGCGACAGTGAAACCGAACTGGCTGAACATAATGTTAAAGTCATTGGCATCAGTCCTGATCCGGTGAAAAAATTGGCCAATTTCTGCACCAAAAAATCATTGAACTTCACCCTAGTCTCAGATGAAGATCATGCCGTCGCCGATGGTTTTGGTATCTGGGGTGAAAAGAAGTTTATGGGTAAAGTCTACGATGGTATCCACCGCCAAAGCTTTTTGATTAATCAGGACGGCACTATCGCCCATGTATTCAACAAGTTTAAGACCAAAGAACATCATACTCAGGTGCTGGAAGTATTAACGGCGATTGGTTAAAATAGGTCGGTGGACAACAAAAGGCTGTTTTTGGCGCTCGAATTACCAGCGCCAAGCAAACAAGCGATTGACCAATGGCGGGCGTTGCATTTCGCCCACCTTGATAAAAAGCCGATTAAAGCTGACAATTACCATATCACTTTGGTATTTTTAGGCCATACAGCGCCCGACGCTCAACAACAATTGCTCAACGCGCTGTCCCAGCAAAACAACCTCTCACTTAACCTCTCACTTAACCTCCCTCTTAACCTACCTCTTAACCTTCCTCTCAACCTACAAATAGACACCACCGCTTGGTGGTTAAAACCGAAATTGATTTATCTCGCCCCCTCATCCGTGCCTGAGGCTTTAGTTCAGTTACAGCAAAGGTTGAATCAAATGGTAGCAGAGTTGGGTTTAGCCACTGAAACACGGCCATATCAACCACACATCAGTTTATATCGAAAAATCAATACAAGTGTGTTTGAGCAATTACAAATCAAAGGATGGCCACAGCCCGACTTAGCCGTGACAATTGAACATTTGGCCCTTTACCAGTCGGTTTCAGGGCCTGATGGGGTGGTTTATGAAGTGGTGGAGCGGTTTAAAATCTGAATTAATGGTGAGCCAGCTTGTGTAAAAAGTCTCCAAGAGTATCGTGAATCATGGAATATGCTCAAAAAAGGCTTGTTTATGACTGCCAGGTCACGCGTGGGCACAAAAAGCGTGACCACCCTACGATGAATAAAATTCACCAATGCCCTGCACCACGGTGTCGACATCTGCCGCCGATATATCCAAATGGGTCACCAAGCGCATAGTATCGCTGGCACTGACTTTGATATTTTGGCGCTGCAAAAAAGCCTCTAAATCGGCACTGGTACCCTCAGGCAAGCTGACAAACAGTACATTGGTTTGCACCTCGTCAACGTTGACGTTAATCCCGTCGATGGCGTTCAATCCAGTGGCCAAGCTTAATGCATTGACATGATCTTCGCTCAAGCGCTCAACATTATGTTGCAGTGCATACAAACCCGCAGCAGCAATAATACCGGCCTGACGCATACCACCACCGAGCATTTTTCGCCAACGCCTTGCTTGGTCAATCAACGCTTGGCTACCCACCAACAACGACCCTATCGGCGCACCCAATCCTTTAGACAAACAGATTGAAACAGAATCAAAAGGTTCAGCAATGGTTTTCACCGCGACTTTTTGCGCCACGGCGGCATTAAACACTCTGGCACCATCGAGATGTAATGCCAGTTGATGTTCATCGCACAACACCCGGGCATCCGCCAAATACGACAACGGCAATACTTTACCCGATACGGTGTTTTCTAGCGATAATAATCGACTGCGAGCAAAATGCACATCGGCGGGTTTTATCGCCTGCTTCACCGCTTTTAAATCCAGTGAACCATCGGCCATAAAATCTAACGGTTGCGGTTGAATGCTGCCCAACACCGCAGCGCCACCGGCTTCATAACGGTAAGTGTGTGCTTGCTGACCAACAATATATTCATCGCCACGTTGACAATGACTCAGCAGTGCCAGCAAGTTGGTTTGGGTGCCACTTGAAGCGAATATTGCCGCTTCCTTGCCCAATAACTGGGCCGCGTATCGCTGAAGTTCATAGACCGTCGGATCGTCACCATACACATCATCTCCGACCTCGGCATTCGCCATCAGCTGACGCATGGTGGCACAAGGTTTAGTGACGGTGTCACTACGTAAATCAATCACTTTCATTTTAAGAACCATAATTAATAATATTCGGTTACACTCAGGAAAGTGCGAAATATTCTTGTAAGAAAGGCCTGTTTATGACTGCAAGGTCACGCGTGGGCACAAAAAGCGTGACCACCCTACGCCATTCCATAGCAAGTTTTGTGCTGCTATTTCTTTTGGCGATCGACATTTAACTGACCGTCCTTGCCCCAGCTCTGGTCATCATATTCTTGAAAGAAAACCGTCACTGAACCAGGTTTGGCACCATATACATCAACCATGGTCTGGGTGATTTGTTTAATCACTTCGGCTTTGTCTTCGGTAGAGCGGCTGTTTTGTTGAATGGTAATAATAGGCATGTTATATATCTCTTGTTTTAGTTTAAATGTATTTTATTTGTAACTGTTCAGCGTGCTTAGATTTCGCTTCAGAACAAGGCATTTTCGCACGGAAAATAGGCGCATATAAGTTATATGCAACT
>JBLGCB010000506.1:0-4752 GCA_047617105.1 Phenylobacterium sp.
TCTCATGTTATTGCCACTAACTTTCAAACGGTATCGGCAGCTAATAATTATTGGAAAAGTTAATTGACCTTTATTTTTAATATTCGGGATATTGGTGATGTTATGTTTACGGCTTGATGGTTGGTATTTTTGACCGTACACGAACCATTGGTGAGCGAATAGTTGAAAGTTAAATGATATGCAGGCAAAATTGGTGATGTTTTTAAACTTTGTCTTTTTTGAAATAGGAGCGTTTTTTGTCTGTAGCCCAATTAAATGAACAACTATGTTTCGCGTTATATTCAGCGTCGAATCACCTCACCAGTATTTATCGACCGCTATTAGAGCCATTGGGGTTAACTTATACCCAGTTCATCGTACTGATGGCATTGTGGGAAAAAGACAATATTTCAATTAGTGAGTTGGCCAAAAAAGCCAAACTGAGTAAAGCGACGATGACGCCGTTATTAAAGCGTTTAGAACAAAAAGAATTGATTGAACGGCAGATGTTGGCGGGTAATGAGCGACAAAAAAATATTGCCTTAACCGATGCTGGAAGATTGTTATCACAGCACAGTACAAAAATTACCGAACAGGCTTTTTGCCTGAGTAAGCTATCTAAAGAGCAAGCAAAAACGCTGATTGAACTGTGTCATCAGCTGGTGAACCCTGAGGATGAATAGCTTAAGTTGAAATATCGGCTCGCTCTCTCACCGTTTCGATGAGGTTTAAAGCCTGTTTTATCTGATCTTCACTGAAATCCTTTGCCAGATTATTAACCCATACGGCCTGAACATCTTTAATTTTTATCATCACATCACGCCCTGCTTCGCTAAGCGAAATAAGCGGTGCGCGTTTGTGATCACGGTTGGGTAAAGGAACTACCATATTAAGCGCTTTAAGGTCATTGACGATACGCTGAACCCCTTGTCTTGAGAGTCCCATCCGGCGTGCAATTTGCGCAACGGTCATTGACTCTTCGCTCTCAAAAATTGGGCCCATAATTTGCCATCGTGCACTGGTGAGTTCAAATGGTTTGGTGAGATGATTGCCTGCGGCCAATAAAGTGCCATTTAATCGAAAGGTTTCTAAAAGTAAGCTGGTCAATGCTTCGCCTTCAACGGTTCTATTCATGGCTGCATGATGCCCTATTAGTATGTCGCTTAATTAATGATGATATGCTGCCAATGTGTGTTTTTGCTGGTGCATTGCAGTTTGGCAATACTATCCGTTTTTGGCTGACATGGTATTTCCTTAATCTGTTGTGATGACGTTATAGGGCGCTGATTCAGATCATTGACGATACGCTGAATACTATATTGTCAACACGATGCCGTATTGACAATGAGTTGTCAAATGGATTTTTAAACCTAGCGCTTTTTGGCCGGGCGCTGTAAATATAAAATATCTATGTTTAGCGCCCAGTGCAGACGTCTGATAAGATATTGGCGAATAACCTCAAAGCAAGGTTTAAAAAACGGCAAATAGCGCAATGATATATTCAGTCAGTACAGTATTACAAGGTGGCATCGCCACAGCCCTAACCAATTACAGGGATTCGGTCAAATTACAGCAATATGGCATCGAATTTATTGCTTCTCATGTTGGTAAACAACGCTTAACCAGTGCTTGTGGCGCTTTGTCGGCACTTTTCACCAAGGTTCAACCGGGCGATATTGGCTGGTTTCACTGTGCCTCATGGGTATCTATCAGTCGAAAGTTGTTACTTATCTTGGCGGCAAAAACCAAAAAAGCCAAAATAGTTGTCCAATTTCACTCCCAAGGTGTCGAGAGGATACTCAAATATAAAAGTGGACTATGGTTGGTCAATGCACTGCTGAGTCAGGCTGACGGTGTCATTGTATTGACCCCTTGGTGGTTGCAATATTTCAGTGAGAAGTTTCCAAAACACAGTCATAAAATGTTTGTTTGCCCCAATCCAATTGATGATGATCTGGCGCAGGCTGCCGCACAACCACACCACAGAACAGTGCCATCGCCCCAGGTTAAACTGCTGGCAATGTCGAGGCTGATCGCCGGAAAAGGGTTTGAACAGGTACTGGACACCATGGCCGTCTTACCACAACATTACCATTTGTCGATTGCCGGAGAAGGAGAGTTGATGGGTCAGTTGAAAGCTCAGGCCAAGTTGTTGGGTATTGAAAAACGGGTAGATTTTCTCGGTTGGGTCGATGGTCAGCAAAAAAGCCAAGTTTTAGCCGACCATCAAGTGTTTTTTCTACCCTCTCGTAATGATGCTTTTGGTATGGGATTTGTTGAGGCGATGGCTTATGGTTTGCCAGTGGTGGCATTGAATAACCAAGCGACCCCCGATGTGGTGTTAAATGGCCGCACCGGAGTTTTATGTGATACAGACACACCGCAAGCGCTCAGCGAAGCCATCATCCACTGCACTGAACATTCACAAAGCATGGGCGCGATGGGCAAACAGCATGTATTGACTGCTTTTGATAATGAGACGCTGGTCAACGACTTAATACGGTTTTTTGATGGTTTGTAATCAGTCGGGCCAGAGCCGTTCTACACAACCTTGTTTATTCGCCAGCCGATTGAATTTGAATCACGGTGCGAATGCTCTCGCCTTTGTGCATCAATTCAAATGACTCGTTAATGTCATCTAGCCCCATGGTATGGGTAATAAAATCGTTTAGCTTAAATTCACCCTGTAAATAACGTTCGACATACTCGGGCAACTCAGAGCGACCTTTAACACCGCCAAAAGCAGAACCACGCCAAACACGACCAGTGACTAGCTGAAAAGGGCGGGTTGAAATTTCTTTTCCTGCTCCGGCAACGCCAATCACCACTGATTCTCCCCAGCCTTTATGACAACACTCAAGGGCAGAGCGCATCACATCGACATTACCGATGCATTCAAAGGAATAATCGACACCACCATCGGTTAAATCAACAATCACCTGCTGAATCGGTTGGTCGAAGTTTTTGGGGTTAATACAATCCGTTGCACCGAGTTTTTGCGCCAATTCAAATTTGCTGTCATTAATATCAATGACAATAATACGGCTTGCTTTGGCCATGGTTGCGCCGATGACCGCAGATAACCCGATGCCACCCAAACCAAAAATAGCCACGGTGCTGCCTTCTTCCACTTTTGCCGTGTTGATGACCGCGCCCATGCCAGTGGTGACGCCACAGCCCAATAAGCAAATCTCTTCTAAAGGCGCAGCGGGATTGACTTTGGCCAAAGAAATCTCGGGTAATACGGTGTATTCTGAAAATGTCGAGCAACCCATATAATGAAAAATTGGCTGGCCATCTTTATAAAACCGAGTGGTGCCATCAGGCATTAAACCCTTGCCCTGGGTTTCTCTAATTTTTTGGCATAGATTGGTTTTGCCCGAAAGGCAGTATTTGCATTCACCACACTCAGGGGTATATAGCGGGATCACATGGTCGCCCACTTTAACACTGGTGACCCCAACACCGACCTGTTCAACAATGCCAGCCCCTTCGTGACCCAATATACAAGGAAATATCCCTTCAGGATCGTCTCCCGACAGGGTGAATGCATCGGTATGGCAAACCCCCGAACTGATGACTTTGACTAATACTTCACCTTTTTTGGGTAGCATGACATCGATTTCTTCAATCGACAAAGGCTGCTTTGGACCCCAAGCGATGGCCGCTTTTGATTTTATAAATTGTTCAGACATATTGACTCCAGTTATATAGCTAGATGATGTATCAGTAAGCGTATTATAGTTATTTCTGAATCAATGATAATATGGCGATTCTTCAAAACACTTTTACGAGATGGTAACAATGGCAAACTGGGAAGGTATTAATGAATTTGTGGCAGTGGCTCAAACGGGCAGTTTTACCTTGGCAGCCAAAAAGTTAGCCATTTCTGTGGCACAAGTGAGCCGTCAGGTCAGTGCGATAGAAAAAAGGCTCAACATCAAACTGTTTTACCGTACTACTCGCAAGGTATCGTTAACTTCGGAAGGTCAGGTTTTTTACCAACATTGTGTTCATGTACTGGATGGATTAGATGCCGCAGAACAGGCCATCAGCACGCTGCAAAGCCGACCACAGGGAAAAATAACCCTCTCTGCGCCGGTGACTTATGGTGAGCAGAAAATTCTGCCGCTGTTGAACGACTTTGTTCAGTTATATAGTGAAATAGAGATAGAAACCCGTTTAACCAATCATCGTGTTGATTTGGTCGATGACGGTTTTGATTTGGCAATACGGCTGGGACAATTAGAGGATTCTAGTTTTATTGCTAGAAAACTGTCGTCGCGGCGCAATTTTGTGTGTGCATCGGCGGAGTATTTGGCCAAACAGGGGGAGCCGAAGTCGCTGGTGGCGTTGAATAATCATAATTGCCTGTTGGGTACCCGTGATTATTGGCGCTTTTGCGTGCAAAGCAAAGAAAAAAACCTCCGTGTCACTGGTAATGTTCGATGTAACAGTGGTTTTGGTTTGGTGGATGCTGCTTTAAAACACATCGGTATTATCCAGTTGCCTGATTATTATGTTCAAGCGCATTTGGACAGTGGCAAACTGATCACTTTGCTTGGCCAATATCAAGAACCTGACGAAGGTATTTGGGCGGTTTACCCGCACAACCGATATCTTGCGCCCAAGATAAGATTGCTGGTCGATTTTCTAACCGAACATTTGGCAACACATTAGCATAAAGCTTAATGGTTAATGTAACTGTTCAGCGTGCTTAGATTTCGCTTCAGAACAAGGCCTTTTCGCACGGAAAATAGGCGCATATAGCTC
>JBLGCB010000507.1:0-4745 GCA_047617105.1 Phenylobacterium sp.
CCGCTGGCACTGTATATATTGAGTTTTAATAAGCGTTTTCAGCAAGAGGTATTACTCAATACCCATGCGGGTGATGTTTGCATTAATGAAGCGACGTTTCATGTGGTTAATGACGATTTGCCCTTTGGTGGTATCGGGGCGTCGGGTATGGGCAAATATCATGGTGTTGAAGGTTTTAAGGCTTTTTCTCATGTTAAGTCGGTGTTATCCCGTGGTCGCATCAGTTTCGCCCCTTTGTTATTTCCGCCCTTTGATACCAAATTTCATCAGCTTGTTTATAAACTCTTTATTCGATAGCGGACCTTGTTTAATTAAATTTTAAGGTTATTCACATGACAACTTCTCTGATCGCAACCAATATTCACAGTCTGGCTGACTTTGTTGAACAAGCACTGCAACAATATGCAGACAAACCCGCTTATCACTGTCTGGGGCAAACCTTAACCTTTGGCCAAATCGATCAAAAATCTCGTGCTTTGGCTTGTTATCTACAACAAAAAACCAATTTGAAAAGCGGTGATATTATCGCGATCCAACTGCCCAACCTGATTCAATATCCCATCGCGGTTTATGCCGCATTGCGCATGGGTTTGATTATCGTCAATACCAATCCTTTATATACCCCCAGAGAAATGCTGCACCAGTTAAAAAACTCGGGTGCCAAAGCGATTATTATTTTACCAGAGCTGTTAGCCAAGCTTGATGCGATAAAATCTGAGACCGACATTGAAACGGTTATTGTCACATCCCCAACCGGTTTAATCTCTGGTGTTGTTGATGAGGCGGGCAATGACAATGATAATGACAATGGGGATAACATCAGCTTTAACCAAGCCATTGCACTGGGACATCCATTGACATTGGCCCCCCGTGATGCACTCGGCCTAGATGCTGCTTGCGTTTTACAGTATACCGGTGGCACCACAGGACCTTCGAAGGGTGCCATACTGACCCATGGCAGTATTTTAAGTAATTGTGCGCAAACCCTAGAGCGCATTAGCGACCAGTGTCGACTGACCAAGGAGATCTTAGTTTGTCCCTTGCCTGTTTACCACATTTATGCTTTTTCTGTCAGCCTACTGACCAACTTTAGTCGCGGTAATTTAAGCATCCTGATCCCCAACCCGAGTGACATCGATGGCTTTATCAAGGCAATACAGCCGTTTAAATTCACTTGTTTTGCTGCAATAAACACCTTATTGGTGGCACTTTGTCAAAAGCCGGCATTTAAGGCGTTAGATTTTTCAGCCCTTCATTTCACCCTAGCCGGTGGTGCCGCATTAACTTCGGCGGCGGGTGATGCGTGGTTAGACATCACCGGTTGCTCGGTTTCAGAAGGTTATGGCCTTTCTGAGGCTTCCCCTATCGTTTGCTTAAACCATCCGGGACAAGAGCAATTAGGCACGGTTGGCACGCCTTTGCTGGAGACTGAAATTCAACTCAGCGTGGATGGTAAACCCGTCGCAGACGGCGAAGAGGGCGAAATTTTAGTCAAAGGCCCACAAATTATGGCAGGTTATTGGCAATTGCCAGCAGAGACTGCGTTGTCCATGACAGCGGATGGATTTTTCAAGACTGGCGATATCGGTATCCGTTTGCCCGATGGTCATATAAAAATTGTCGATCGACTGAAAGATATGATCATCGTATCAGGTTTTAATGTTTATCCAAATGAAGTGGAAAGTGTTTTGGTCACGCATCGAAAGGTGGTTGAAGCGGCGGTAATCGGTGAACCTGATGAAAGAACAGGTGAAGCGGTGAGTTGTTTTATCACGGTCAATGGTCCGGTTGACGAGCAAGATATTATTGCCCACTGTCGAGATAGTTTAACTGGATACAAGGTGCCAAAGAAAGTCACTGTGTTGGAGGCGTTGCCCAAGTCAACGGTCGGTAAAATTTTACGTAAAGAGTTGCGTATAAAAATCAGCTAAACATTATTGATAGTCGATTAATCATGTCTGGACAATCACAATCAACCGCTGATACATGATTTGGCCCCGTTGATACACTCGACTATTTTAATTCACTGATTTTATTGCTAATTTTCACCCCGAGATTTAAACAGCAAGATAACGCCAATAGGCAATAATTAAGGGAAAAAAAATGAAAAATAGCATATTTGTATTATGTTTGGCATTTGTCAATAGCAGCTTTGCAATCGCAGATGAAGCTGTTATGCCAAGTCCGGCGCTGATCAGTGAAAACGGCGACACCACCATCATCTCTGTCGGTGGTGTCGAACTGATTGAGGTGTCACATAAACTAAGTGGGCACCAAGGTGACCTTCAAACCATGCAAAGAAGTGTGGTTTTACTTGGCCCAGATGATGGCAGTGAGGAACGAGGTAGCTTTTCAGCATACGGGCAAGTGATTGTTAATGGCGATAGCCGATTAGCTGCTAGAAATGTAGGGCCAAGACTAAGGTTGAATTCGGCATTTGCAGATCCTGTTGATAACAGGCACTTTTATATTACCCTTGGCGCTGGGGGCAATTTCCCAGCCTCTGCCAAAGATGATGTTGTTTTTCATAGTTGGGATAATGATTATGAAAAGCCAGTACATCACATGGTTTTAACAGCCAATGGCAAAATGGGCGTCGGTACATTGACGCCAAATAGTACGCTCGAAGTTGCTGGTTACTTACAGCTATCAACAACTGCGGGCGGTGCTCCACCCAGCACCGATTGTATTCAAAGCATCGATTATGGCCGGATGAAAGTCGATGAAGTGAATGCTTCGCTTTATATATGTACCACTGTTGGGTGGGTTGCTAAATAAATTGAGCGCACTCATCTTTCGCCCCATAACGGCGTTATTGTCGTACTCAAACAGTTACATATGAACTATATGCGCCTATTTTCCGTGCGACAATGCCTTGTTCTGAAGCGAAATCTAAGCGCGCTGAACAGTTACGTTGATTTTTGCTGCTGATGTTTAAACGGCATCAGCAGCCAATGGCGAGAAAAAGTGGTCTGGTTACTTATTTATGAAAACTTTCTATGGACAACCAAAGCACCAGTGACAAGTATCATTAGAAAAGTAACTGACCCCCCTTTTTTCTTGATAAGAAATTATGGACCTAAGCCCAGAGTGCGCTACCTTGATAAAACGCACTGACATTCCCCGTTTGTACCATCTTCATTCATCCATTTTAAAATTATTGGATAAATTGACTGTGAAACACTCAATAGAATACTGGCAAACAACCTGAACTCTTCGTTTGGATTGAGTATCTGATAGGGCAGCTTGTTATCATAATCTCCTTTAATTAATGGGTTATGTTCACAACCTTCATCAAGTTCAAATGTTATATTTTTTGCACATGAATTACCGTTATTTAAAATATGGATATAATATGTGCTACTACTTCCATGCTCCATTTCTGCTTTGAGTAGTGCTTTTGATTTTAATTTTTCCTTTTCTTTAAACTCCTCAAGCTGCTTCCTGCTAAGTTCTGCGTGGACTTTTTCAAGTTCCAAAAAGGCATTCTGTGTTTTTCGGGTGCGATACAATGCCAGCAAGGAAACCGATACAGCAAGTATTGATGTTAAAAGGCTTAGTATTTCAAATTTACTCACTTGTGCTCCGTTCTTTGACTATGCAGATTGAGGGTAAGGTTATTTGATCAACAAACAAGTGTTTTAAATAGTCGACTATTTATCAAGAGACTAGACCCCTGCGTTTCAAGATAAGCTAAACTTCCTGCTTAATATAATCACCAATATTACGGGTTTTTTGATTAAATTCGACACCCAATAAAACAACCTTCTTGGTACTATTTTGGTATTTTTGTGGATATTTGTGATCGTGGATCTGTTGCAAGGCCGCATCACAGGTGTCGTTGAGTTTGAATTCGATAATGTAAATGGTATCGCTGGTTTGTATGACACAATCGATTCTGCCTTGATTGGTGTGAACCTCGGCTTCAATGTTAAAGCCAATTAATGTAAAAATGGCATAAAACAATGACTGATAATATTTTTCGAGGTCGACGTTTAGGTCATAAGGTATGTTGGCAAAAAAAGCGCCAAGGGTGGTAAAAAAGTCTTCCAATCGCCCTGCGTTTATATGTTCGGTGAGTTCTACCATAAAGCTTTAGTCCTGTCGAACATCCTGTTCTCCACTTCGCGGGAACAAAAAGAAAAGCTCCAAGTATTCGCTTATTTGTTCCCACTTACCCCGCGCCTTTGCCAAGGTGACTGTAACTAGCCGTCAGAGAATCATAAAACGATTTTTTAACTTCATAATTGGGAAAGCCCAAGGTATAAAGCGTACCGTCAAACCCTTTAATCGTCAGATAACCGGTTTGGACAAATACAGATTCAATTTCCATTTCGTCAGCTTCATAGGCTTCAAAAGCGCCCTCGCCAATTCTAAATTGAGTCAGGTTTTTTAAGTCATAGTCTTTGTTTTTTAATAAAGTCATTAAGAAGCTTGGGCGAAGGGGGCCGGAAGCGAGTGCCCGCAGCTTTTGTCCCCCTGAGGTGGAGGCCGGGACGCCGACAGGACTCACTACAGGGAAGTCGGGGTCATCGGCTATCTCTGCGGTAAACCAATAATTTTTGAATTTTTGTTTTTGAAAAAGGCTGAGTAATGAATAGGGATTATAAACACTAGGCGCATCCTCTTCAAAGCGATAACCATTATACCAGTGTTTTATTTTGGCCAAAAGTTGCGGTTTATCCAATGTCTCCCGGTTGCTCAATTGCGTGATCGCTTGGCTAAAATTGCTTTCAAGTTCTTGC
>JBLGCB010000508.1:0-4732 GCA_047617105.1 Phenylobacterium sp.
TTTCTTTTATTTTTATCTTATATCGGGGAAAATTTGTGGGATAATTAGTTATCACATTTGAAATTAAATTCTTTTTAAATCAATAGATTAGAAGAATCCAACGGTTGTTTGATCTCATAGTTAATTACCAATGCCAAACAACGGGCTGCCGTGGCGATTAACAGTGAACTCACTTTATTGTACTGGCATATAGGCAGGCGCATTAGCGATGAAGTACTAGGAAATGAACGGGCTGAGTATGGCAAACAAGTTGTTGTAGGTTTAGCAAAAGCGTTGACTGCTGAATACGGCAAAGGTTGGGGTAATAAACAGCTGCTACATTGCATTCGTTTTGCCGAGTCTTTTAGTGATATTACAATTGTCTCGACAGTGTCGAGACAATTGAGTTGGAGCCACTTTCAGGTGCTCATTTACTTAAAAGAACCCTTGGCGCGAGATTTTTATGCTCAAATGTGCCAATTAGAACGCTGGAGTGTGCGAGTATTACGTAAACAAGTGGGTAGTATGTTATTTGAACGAACTGCTATATCAAAGAAACCCGAACAAGTTGTTGAACATACCTTAATTGAATTAGCAAAAACAGGCGATGTCAATACCGATCTATTGTTAAAGGATCCTTATCTGCTGGATTTTTTATCACTAAACGACCGCTATTTGGAAAAGAATCTTGAAGATGCCATATTACGAGAAATGGAGCAATTTCTGTTAGAACTTGGCGCTGGTTTCACTTTTGTAGCACGGCAAAAACGAATCCAAATCGATGATGATGACTTTTACATTGACCTGCTATTTTATAATCGAAAGTTAAAACGGTTGGTTGCCATTGACCTAAAAATAGACCATTTCCGTCACTCGCATAAAAGCCAAATGGAACTATATTTACGCTGGTTAGCGAAATTTGAACAAGAAGATGATGAGCTACCACCAATTGGTATCATTCTGTGCACAGGAAAGAAACAAGAACAAATTGAGCTACTTGAAATGGATAAAAGTGGCATTCATGTGGCCGAATACTTAACGGAATTACCGCCAAAGGCATTGTTGGAACAGAGGTTACGTCAAGCATTAGAAAATGCTAGAAACAGGGCAGACTACGGAAATACAGCGCCAGAAAGCGATTTATAAACCTCTTTTGTCTATTTACAATTGTCTCGACAGTGTCGAGACAATTGCATTTCGAATATTTGGCTTACTCTCATCGTTATAAATAACCTCTTATAGAAGAACCATAGTAATTTTTTCATAAACAAAAACAAGCAAACCACCCTTTTTTTTGTTTATAAACTTATCAGCAGGAAAATATGTTAAACCTCATTTTGAACCTTATAAAAAAGAACCCATTAATTTTAACCTTTGCTTTTGTCCTGACCACAATTATATTAGGCCTGTTCCCATGGCTAACATCACATACCTATAATTATTGTTCGTTTACTATTTTATTAATTTTGATTATTTCGGTATTTTTCACGGCATCTTATTCCTTAGGATATCACATCATAAATTTTAAGGGCAAGTCTATAAACGAACTGATATTCCTTTATTTGGAAGTTATTATATTATTCGGATGTGTTTATTTTTTATTATCTTACATTGGTAATTCTGAAAAGCACTTTCATGGCCTGTCAAATATCAGCACCGAAATACTAGCGAAAAACCCAATGCTAGTGTTTACTAGTCTTACTGAATATATTCATTTTAGTTTAGTCACGGTCACCACTGTAGGTTTCGGAAATGTATACCCAAAATCCGCTGTGGCGTTAATAATTACTGCCTGTCAAATACTTTTCGGTTTATACACGGTTGTTATTGGCATTACTACCGCACTTAGTATTGCTGTAAATAAAAAAGTTGCTGAAGAAAGTGAGGCAAAGAAAACACCATTAGTACTGGCTGCATATGAAGATATATCTGTATTGGTTAACCGAATTATGATTCTCTTTTTTGAGTTTCATAAGTACTCGACTCCATCTGAAGCACCTTCAAACATAGAAGAATTTTTCTCTCAAGAACACATGGAACTCGTCTATAGCAGTTTAGACTTAAACGCTAAAGCCCCAGTTATGCCAGAGCAAAATTGGTGGTTACATATTCCCCAAGAAGCAAAAAGCATTCTTGAATATAGCGAAAAGATCATCATCAGACATGCTGGTCATGTTGAACCGAAAATATATAACTTAGTGCACCATATTGCTGAAAGCTTTGAATTGCTCTCTATGAAGTCAATCCCACAAACTAGGAGCCTACCCAACAGAGATGCCTGTTTGCCTGTTTTAACAGTCAATGCAATCTCACCTAAAAATGAATTTTTGGCCAATTTACTTGGACTTTATGAATGGTGCAGTAATCTCGAAAAGCAACACTCTGAATTCAATACAAAAATGAGAGGAATGTTCAATTATGAAAAGCACTGTGATGAAATCAGAGAAGTACCACCGACAAGCATGTACAAACCTTTATATGGGCAAACAAACCAAGATGTCTTAGAACAACTGGAACAAGAGCGGTTTGGAGTAGAGTAAAGGTTACAATGAAACAAAATTAAACCCAGAGTTATATTAAACAAATAAGCCCCCTTACTCGCAGAGTAAGGGGGCTTATTTACCATTTTACGCGAAGCGAAAAATTACTTTTTATGCTTATGAAACTCCGCCATGCGCTTACGCTTACGCGCCGAAGAAGCCACCTGAGGTTTCACCCGACCAGAGTACGGGTTATCCCCTTCTCTAAATTCGATTTTAATCGGCGTGCCCACGACTTTGAGTGACTTACGATAATAGTTCATTAAATAACGCTTATAAACGCTCGGTAAGTCTTTCACCTGATTACCATGAATGACGATAATCGGCGGGTTATAACCCCCAGCGTGAGCGTATTTAAGCTTCACTCGACGACCACGCACCAATGGCGGTTGATGGTCTTTTTGCGCCATATCCATGATACGGGTCAAAATAGAAGTATTAATCCGTTGAGTGGCCGACTTATACGCCTCTTCAATAGATTCAAACAAGTGCCCTACCCCGGTGCCGTGTAATGCTGAGATAAAATGCAAGCGGGCAAAATCAACAAAACCCAAACGACGGTCCAGTTCATGTTTAATTTCATCTTTGACATGGTTTTCTAGTCCATCCCACTTATTCACTGCAATTACCAATGAACGACCAGCATTAAGGGTGAAACCCAACAAGCTTAAATCCTGATCACTAATGCCTTCACGGGCATCAATCACCAGCAATACCACATTGGCATCTTCAATCGCTTGCAGGGTTTTTATAATTGAAAACTTTTCAACCGCTTCGGTAACACGTTTACGACGACGTACCCCGGCGGTATCAATCAAGACATATTCTTGATCTTGACGTGACATCGGGATATAAATCGAATCTCGAGTGGTACCCGGTGCATCAAATACCACCACCCGGTCTTCACCTAAAATACGGTTGGTCAGGGTTGATTTGCCCACATTGGGTCGACCAATGATCGCCAATTTAATCGGCTTGTCAGCATGAGGAGTTTCATCCTCGGCATCTTCATCGTATTGATCAATCGCATCGAATTCATCTTCGCCTTCATTCTCAGCCTCACGAGAAGCTTCAATAATCGGCAATAAGGTTTTTTCAAGCAACAAGGTGACACCACGACCATGAGCAGCGGCGATGGGGTGTATTTCACCCAAAGAGATCTGATAGAAATCTGCGATAGCGGTGTCAGAATCCAGCCCGTCGGTTTTATTGGCGACCACAAAAACGCTTTTATCTTGCTTACGCAAATGATTGGCAATGGCCTGATCAGCAACCGTCAAACCTTCTCTGGCATCCACCAGAAACAACACCACATCGGCTTCTTCTATCGCCAACAAAGACTGCTCGGCCATTTCAATTTCGATACCGACTTCTGATCCGTTGATACCGCCGGTATCAACCACAATAAAATCATAACCCTCATAACTCGCTTGACCATACTTGCGATCTCGGGTTAAGCCAGGAAAATCAGCTACCAGCGCATCACGAGAACGGGTTAAGCGGTTAAATAAGGTTGATTTGCCCACATTCGGACGACCAACAAGTGCAACAACGGGTAACATGAATTAACCTCAAAAAGAAAAAAAACCGCCTTTGGGAGTGCCAAGGGCGGGTTGGTACATAAAATAACAATCCTGAGTTTACGGTGTATTAATCGCGCTCACTTGACCATCACGAGTTTGCACCACGATAGTATTGTCTTTGCCGACTGCTTCCACATAAAAACCGGTGCTATCCAGCTCAAGACGAGCAACAAACTCGCCAGTGTCTTTAGACAACCAATGCATATAGCCTAAGCTATCACCAACAACAACATAACTGCCGCTGCTGTAAGCCCCGGTGATCCCCCGGTTAGACAACGCATTTTGCTTCCACAGTTCAGAGCCATCTCTGCTGTCAACCGCATAAACATGACCCATATAATCGGTCAAATAGAGCATGAAACCATCCATCGAGAAATTACGATAAGATGAATAGGCTTTTTTCCACATAATCTGACCAGAGCGAACATCCACCGCCATCAGGTTGCCATTATAAGCCAGTGAATAAATCAGGTTACCATTAATCACGGGTTTGGTATCGACATCCACCAGACGTTCAAGTTCGCTAACGCCCACAGCAGTGGCTATAGATTGTTTCCACGCTTCGAGTCCTGACTGAGCCAGCACCACGTTAAGTTTGCCATTGGCACTGCCAAAAATAACGCCGCCATT
>JBLGCB010000509.1:0-4729 GCA_047617105.1 Phenylobacterium sp.
ATCGTTTGGGATGAAAGTCGCGAGCGGGCATTACAGCGCATGTTACGCAGCCTAGATGATTACCGTATTTCTGGTCTTAAAACCAATCTGTCGTTTTTAACCAGCCTATTAGAGCACCCGGCTTTTGCCGCGATTGAGCTTGAAACCTGCTTTATCGAAAAACATCAGAGTACCCTATTCACTGCCGTTCGTAACGAAGACACTCAAGCCACCTCCTTGGCCGCATTATATTTGATGTTGCAACAAACTGCTCAAGGCCACAGTCATGCCGACAACAGTCAAGACGTCACCTCGCCTTGGCATCAGTTCAGCGGCTGGCGTTTAAATGCGGTGCAACAGCATCAGTTAAACTTATCCGACGCCAATGATAACGAGCATGATATCCGAGTGGCCCAACATGGTGATTTGTTTATTATCACCATCGGTGAGGAAGACATTAAGGCCCGCGGCAAACTGGTTGACGACCATCTGGTCGCCAAACTCGACGGCCATAGTGTTAACGTGAGAGTGGCTTTTCATGATGACCTTATCACCGTCTTTAATAAACAAAACCTCACCGTGTTTAAGCACCTTAAAACCGATGCAGTAGAAACCGAAGATCAAGCGGTTGAAGGCAGCCTCACCGCGCCGATGAATGGCACCATCGTCGCAGTATTGTGTAGCGCTGGCGATGAAGTAAAGCAAGACCAAAAGCTGGTCATCATGGAAGCGATGAAAATGGAATACACCATCACTGCCACCAGTGATGGCACCATCAATGAGGTTTTCTATAAAGAAGGCGACTTGGTGGCAGATGGGGCTTTGTTAATTGATCTCACTGCGGTTGAGGAAGCCTGATATGAGCCTGCCTAACAAAGTACGCATCATTGAAGTTGGCCCCCGTGATGGTTTACAAAACGAAGTACCTGTCACCACCGAAGCCAAAATACAACTGATTGATATGCTCAGCAACAGTGGGCTAGATTATATCGAAAGTGGCAGTTTTGTATCCCCTAAATGGGTGCCACAAATGGCGGGTACCACAGAGGTATTTGCTGGCATTAGCCAAAACGCTAATGTCACCTACGCTGCATTAACCCCTAATGTCAGGGGCCTTGAAGGCGCGATTGCCGCTGGGGTAAAAGAAGTGGCGATTTTTGGTGCCGCTTCTGAATCATTCAGCCAAAAGAACATCAACTGTTCTATCGCTGAAAGTATCGAACGTTTTCGCCCCCTGATGGCCCAAGCCAAAGCGGCTGGCATCAGAGTCCGCGGTTACGTGTCTTGTGTGCTGGGCTGCCCTTACGAGGGTGATATTGACCCACAAAAAGTCGCTGAAGTGGCGGCGATGCTCGATGAGTTAGGTTGCTACGAAATCTCTTTGGGCGACACCGTCGGTGTTGGCACCCCTGAAAAGGTCAAACAGATGCTCAACGTGGTGGCCGACAAAGTCGACATCAACAAACTGGCCGTCCATTTTCATGATACCTATGGCCAAGCATTGGCCAATATCTATTCGGCGTTACAATGTGGCGTCAGCGTGGTTGATTCTGCGGTCGCGGGTTTGGGCGGTTGTCCTTATGCTGCCGGAGCATCAGGTAATGTTGCCACCGAAGACGTGATTTATATGCTCGATGGTTTGGGCATTGAATCAGGGGTTGATTTAGACAAAGTGGTTGATGCTGGTAATTTTATCAGCCAACAATTGGGTAAAGCGCCTAATTCCAAGGTGGCTTGCGCCGTCCTTGCGAAAAGAACATAACCCGGTGGTTAATGGTGCGCCAGTTTGTGTAAAAACTTCCGTAGGATGGCGTAGAGCGAAGCGAAACCCATCATTTGTTGACGATAGCAGCACGATATCGCGGTTTATTGCCAAATTCTGATGGGTTTCGCCTTAGGCTCTACCACACCCTACGATGATGTATACAATAGTTTACAACGGCGGGAAATCACTTTCCGTCAGCAAGTTTTGAAATCGGGTGGGTTTTTCTAATAAACTCCCCGGCAGCAAGTTTAATAATTTTCTAGTGGTCACGAAGTGACTTTATATAGTTGCGAAGCAAGTATGAGGAGAGAACAATGGCAGGTTTCGATAAAGTAGTGAACAGCTACGAAGAAGCCATGGCTGGCCTTGAAGATGGCATGACCATCATCGCGGGCGGGTTTGGTTTGTGTGGCATCCCTGAGGGATTAATTAGCCAGATTGAAAAGATGGGCACCAAAGAATTAACCCTAGTGTCAAACAACTGTGGTGTTGATGACTTTGGTTTGGGGTTGTTATTACATGACCGCCAAGTTAAAAAAATCGTTGCCTCGTACGTTGGCGAAAATGCCTTGTTCGAAAAGCAATTACTGGATGGCATCATTGATGTTGAATTAACCCCACAAGGCACACTCGCTGAAAAAATGCGTGCTGGCGGTGCGGGTATCCCGGCATTTTACACCGCTACTGGTGTTGGCACATTGGTCGCCGAAGGCAAAGATGTACGCCAGTTTAACGGTCGTGATTATATTCTTGAAGAAGCCATCACTGGCGAATTTGCCATTGTCAGAGCTTGGAAAGCAGACCGTTTTGGTAACTGCATGTTCCGTCACACCGCGATGAACTTTAATCCGATGGCCGCTACTGCGGGTAAAATCACCGTGGTTGAAGCAGAAGAAATCGTTGAACCTGGCGAATTAGAACCCAGTCAAATCCACACACCGGGTATCTTTGTCAATCGCGTGATTCAGGGCAACTTTGAAAAACGCATCGAACGTCGTACAGTACGTCAAGCTTAAAAGGGGAGAGTGAACAATGGCTTTATCGCGTGAACAAATCGCTCAACGAGTGGCACAAGAATTACAAGACGGATATTACGTTAACCTCGGCATTGGTATTCCAACCTTAGTGGCTAACTATGTACCAGAGGGCATCGAAGTAATGATGCACTCAGAAAACGGTCTGTTAGGCATGGGTCAATTCCCTACCGAAGAAAACATCGACGCTGACATGATCAATGCGGGTAAAGAAACCGTCACCGCCGTTACTGGTGCGGCCATCTTTAACTCGGCTGATAGCTTCGCTATGATCCGCGGCGGACACGTTGACTTGACTGTGCTTGGCGCATTCGAAGTCGACGTAGAGGGCAACATCGCCTCTTATATGATCCCCGGCAAGCTGATCAAAGGCATGGGCGGCGCAATGGACTTAGTGGCTGGCGCACAAAACATCGTTTGCACCATGACCCACGCCAATAAACATGGCGTCTCTAAGTTACTTGAAAAATGCACCCTGCCCTTAACTGGTCAAAAGTGTATTAAGAAAATCGTCAGTGACTTAGCAGTTATCGAAGTCAAAGATGGCGCATTCCATTTGCTGGAGCGCGCACCAGGGGTTTCTGTTGAAGAGATTCAAGAAAAGACTGCTGGTAAGTTGGTTTTTAATGGCGATGTGCCAGAGATGACGCTTTAAATGTTGTAGCTGAGGCGGATGTTATGTCCGCCTTGTTTTTGCGACACTGAATCAACGCAATAATTGCCTATCTTCCCCGCCTGTATTATTATCCAACCTAATAACTTCACTTTTACCTTACTCTCACACCAAAGGCAATTTTATGGATTTTGTGACTGGCTCACAATTGGGCGACATGCTTTATGATTTGGTCAGATTTGGCGTGACTGTTACCGCAGAAATGGTGCAAGAAAAAGCCAAAGATGAATTGAAATCTTGGCCGACTAATGATCACACCACGGAACAAATTGTTGAACGAATGAATCAATTGGGTTACTTCGAAGGGGAAAGTAAAGCCAATTATAAACAGCGCTTGGACAAAGATAACGAGTTAATTCAACTGCTACAAAAAGCACCGCTTAAATCACAAAACAAACAACCATTAGCTGAATCGGATTTTTTTTCAACATTACTAGCAGTAGGAGCCATGGCGTTTCTTTATAAAGCAACGCAGTCGAGAAACACCCCTGATTTATCTGGCGTCGAACAAACCCACGTTTTTAATGAAAAAGCTGCTCAACATTTTACCTCATTAGATATCCCACAATATAAACGCCTACAAAATTTGAAAATCGCCAAACTTTCACGTATCAACCTGATTGCTGGTAACAATAACAGCGGTAAAACCAGCTTGCTTGAAGTCATTTATTTATTAACGAAACAAACTGATTTTACCGGTATTATTGAAGTAATCCGTCGTCGGGCAAAAATGGCAGAAGAACATTTAATTCCCCGATGGCTTATTGATCAACTCAATGGTCCAATTGATATAGCCGGGGTATTTGATAGCAAGTCAAGTTCAGTGGTAATTTCAAACAAGCTTGAAAGTGCCAGTGATTTGAATATGGCTTATTACCTGAAAACCGTTGAAATAAACGCCAGCTATGCCGACATTAAAAAAACCTCTTCAACTCGCTTGTTTCAAGGACAAGAACGGCAAACTCAAGCTGATGAAATCAAAATCCTCTGCCCTGCGGTGTTCAGCAGTCCATTCTTTTTAAATGAACCTCATACCTATATCCGTTTTTATAGTAAAACCGTTGAACACAATGCTTTGCCGATGATCCTTGAGTTTCTTCGTAACGAAGTTGTCCATACACTGGTCGATATTCGGCTGGTTGATATCGATGGCTTACAGCGCTTTTTGGTTGAAGATAAAGAATTTAAGCAGGCTGTTGATTTAATGCATTACGGTGAAGGTTTACAGCGAATGTTTTTTATCTCACTACTGTTCGCCTCAGCCCAAAACGGCGTACT
>JBLGCB010000510.1:0-4721 GCA_047617105.1 Phenylobacterium sp.
CGTCAAAATCAAAGTGGGTTTTTAAAGCATAACGCCCTTCAAGGCGGGGAATGTCGAGCACCCAATCGGCCAGTCGTCCATTGGTGGGGCCGCTATTGTTGATGCTGCGCGATATTTTAACGGGCAAATCAGCATTGCCGGGGATAGACACATCGGTCGCCCGAAAAGACAATGAACCACTGTAAGGGTCGATGGTGTCACCTGATAGCCCAACCTCTAAATATTCAACATCGGTGGTGACTTTATTACGTTCTAAAACATTAAAGTTAATGGCGGTCTGTACGGGATCGCTTTCTTGTGCGCTTATGCTAACTGGCAATGCCATTAACAATATCATTGAAAACCAAGCTTTTAGCGGGGTACTCTTCATCTTTCAACCTTGCCTGTTATAGGTTTGTTATCCAAAAACGGCCAGGGTACAGAAAAGTCGGGAAAATGGCAAATGAAAAATCGGCGGGTTGTGGTTTCTGCGGTTGAATTTGAACTATTTACAGTATGAAGGACTTTGTTCTCAAGCAAAACAAAAAACTCAACGGTGAGGATATTTTGGGGCTAACCTTTGCGGTAACTTATTTTCAGGACAAACTCAATAAACCATCTTTTGTTTCCTATCCTGCAATATCGACTATGCTTATATTGCGCACAAACTATTAAGAGAAGAATAACCGACATCTATGAATTCCCGTATTTCAACCTCACCGGTACACTGGCCTTTTCTGCTACTCCTACTGTTTTGTTACCCACAAGCTACGCAGGCAGCAGAACCTGTAACCCGCTTTAATCGAATCTCTCTTGAGCAGGGTTTGTCGCAGGCATCTATTCGCAGTATTTTTATCGATAGCAAAGGCTTTTTATGGTTTGGCACCCAGGATGGCCTTAATCGATACGATGGTTATGGCTTTACAATTTTTCGCCACGATCCGAAAGTTAAAAACTCAATTTCTAATAACTGGATCCGCGTCATTACAGAAGATGCCAGCGGTGCGCTGTGGGTCGGCACTGACGACGGCCTCAATCGCTACGATCACCAAAGCCAGGGATTTGTGCGCTTTCAACATCAACCACCAAACCCCCACAGCTTAAATCATAATACCATCAGATCTATTTTTCAGGACTCCGGCGGTACTCTTTGGATCGGCACCGATGGCGGACTCAACCGCTTAAACCCCGCCCTCGCTAACCCGGACAACCAGCATTTCAGCCATTTCAAGCACGACAGTGAAGACTCTCGCAGCCTAAGTCACAACACCGTAAAAACCATTTTTGAGGACAGTCACGGCACACTTTGGTTTGGCACTGAGGCTGGTGGGTTAAACCGGTTCGACCGCCCCTTAAACAGCAAAAATAGCCCACAACAAGGTTTTATTCATTACCAACATGACCCACTAAACCCGCACAGTATAAGTCACAATAATGTCAAAACCATGGTTGAAGATGCGCAAGGGACGTTGTGGATTGGCACCTATGTCGGCGGTATTAATAAGTTCGATAAAGAAACGGGCCGATTCAGCCATTATCAACACAATCCTGAGGACCCACATAGCCTCAGTGATAACAATGTATTGTCTTCTTATCTTGATAGCCAAGGCACCCTGTGGTTTGGCACCGATGGCGGTGGCCTCAACAAATACGACCAACAACACAACCGTTTTGTTCATTTCAGGCATCAGCCATCCGATGCGCACAGCTTAAGTGCCGACATTATCTGGTCTCTAGGCGAAGATAATAATGGCGCGTTATGGGTTGGCACCCAAACCGGCGGGCTCAATAAACTGGATTTGAACAACAACCGGCTCAATCATTTTAAACATCAACCATCAGACCCATACAGCTTAAGTAGTAACACCATCAAAGCCATTTATAAAACCCAACAAGACGAGTTATGGATTGGTACCAATACCAATGGTTTAAATCGCTATGATCAACAAAGTAGTCAATTTGTACACTTCAAACATCAACGCAGTAACCCCCACAGCTTAAGTGATGATCGTGTTCGCGCTATTTTACAAGACAGCAAAGGTAGGTTGTGGATTGGCACCGCAGGCGGCGGACTTAACCTATTTGATCACACCAACCAACGTTTTAAACACTGGCTTAATGATAAAAACGACCCCGACAGTCTGAGTAATAACCGCGTCATCGCCCTGCTTGAAGATGCCGATGGTGTACTGTGGGTTGGCACCTGGGGCGGCGGACTGAATCGCTTCGATCCAGACAGTGGCAAGTTCAGCCATTATCGCCATGATGAAGCCAATCCGTCTAGCCTTAGCCATAACAAAATCAGCACTGTGTTCGAAGACAGTAAAGGCACCCTGTGGGTGGGTACCGCAGGCGGCGGACTCAACCGTTTTAATCGCCAAAGCCAACAATTTGACCACTATACTCACCAAGCATCTGCCAATCATAGTATCAGTCATAATAATATCACCACCATTCATGAAGACCGTAATGGCGCTTTGTGGGTCAGTACTTTTGGCGGTGGCCTAAATAAATATGAGACCAAAAAAGGTCGCTTTGTTCACTATCGGCAACGACACGGAATAGCCAACGACAGCATCTATGGTATGCTCGAAGACGATAGTGGCAACCTGTGGCTCAGCACCAATCAAGGTCTGACTCGGTTTAACCCGGCCACCAGAGCCTATCGTAATTTTGATGTTTTTGATGGCCTGCAAAGCAATGAATTTAATTTTGGCGCCTATTTTAAAGGCAGTGATGGTGAGCTATTTTTTGGCGGCATCAACGGCTTTAATCGCTTTTTTCCTGACCAGATCAACGATGACCGCCAAATTCCGCCCATTGTGTTGACCGATTTTCGCTTGTTCAATCAATCCATTGATATCGCCGTGCCAGCAAACCCCGCCGACAGCTCAGCTAATTCAGCTAATTTGAGTCTGACTGCAACAACCAACGATCAGCAAGCACCACCCTTTACCCTCACCAAAGCCATTGACGAGTTAGACCTGCTAACCCTTAACTACCAGCAAAATCTAATGTCATTTGAATTCGCCGCATTACACTTTGCCAACCCCATGCAAAACCAATACGCCTATTTTCTTGAGGGTTGGGATAAAGATTGGATCACCACCGATGCCAGCAATCGTCGTGCCACTTATACCAACATTCCTCAGGGTAAATACACCTTGAGAGTCAAAGCCAGCAATAGCCAAGGCTACTGGGATGAACAAGGCAAGGCGCTGACCATCATCATCACCCCACCACCATGGAAAACCAGTGGCGCTTATGTGTTTTACGCGCTACTGGTCAGTGGACTGGGTTGGATCTTTATCACTGTTCGCGCCGAACGCAGCAGACGCAAGAACCAGCAGGCACTTAATCATCACCTCAAACAAGTGGATAAACTCAAAGACCAGTTTCTCGCCAATACTTCTCATGAATTGCGCACCCCGCTCAATGGCATTATTGGCCTCACCGAAGCGCTGCTCGATGGCGTGGCCGGACCGTTGCCGCATAAAGCCAACCATAATCTTGCTTTGGTGGTTTCCAGCTCCAAACGATTGTCAAACTTGGTCAATGATATTCTCGATTTTGCCAAACTCGAAAACCACAGCGTCGAACTTCATCCCATTGCACTGGATTTGCACCAAATTGCCGAAAACATGCTCACCCTGTCCCGGCCATTGATTGGCGATAAAAACCTTGCACTGATCAACGATGTCGCCGTCGGTTTACCTGCGGTGTTAGCCGATGAAGACAGGCTGGCGCAAATTTTTCATAACCTGCTCGGTAACGCGATTAAATTCACCGACAAAGGGTATATCATCGTCAGTGCCATTGAACTGGATGGCTGGCTCAATATCAGTATCAAGGATACTGGCATCGGTATTGCTGAAGATAAATTTAGCGCTATTTTTCAGTCATTTGAACAAATCAAAGGCAATACCACCCGCCTGCACAGCGGTACAGGGCTGGGACTGGCGGTCAGCAAACAATTGGTGGCATTACATGGTGGCCAAATTGAAGTATCCTCAACCATTGATGAAGGTTCTACTTTTTCATTTACGCTGCCAACGAGCGATGAAAACCCAGCCAATAACACAGGCCACCAAAAAGTGTCACATGTTCATTCTTTTGAGCATGTTGACAGTACCCCTGCTGTCGAACACGCTGCCACTGAGGAAACTCACCACCCGCTCAACGAGTTGGCCGACTATGATGGCAGCCGTTTTCGCCTCTTGCTGGTTGACGATGAACCCGTTAACCTTCAGGTATTACATGACCATCTTAGCAGTCAAGGTTATCAACTGGTTGAAGTGAGTAGTGGCCAGCAGGCGTTACAAGCCATAGCGCAAGACGGTCCGTTTGATTTGGTGTTACTCGACATTATGATGCCCCATATGAGTGGTTACCAAGTATGTAAAACCTTGCGTGAAAGCCATACCATCAATGATTTGCCCATCATCTTTTTAACCGCCAAAAACCAAGTCACCGATCTGGTGCAAAGTTTTGCTTCCGGGGGCAATGATTACCTCAGTAAACCCGTGAGCAAACATGAATTACTGACCCGGGTAGCCACCCATCTAAAATTGCTCGACAGCATGCGCCACAACGCACAGAGCAAAGATATACGAATCGATGAACGCACCCTAGCATTAGAGCAGGCCAATCGGCGAATGAGCACCATCATCGAAATATCGACCCAAATCAGTGGCGCACTCGACATCAACAAGCTGCTTGAAACCGCCTATAAAAATATTAAA
>JBLGCB010000511.1:0-4671 GCA_047617105.1 Phenylobacterium sp.
AGTCGTTGTTCTTCAGCCTCGGCATTGTTTAAATCGGTGATCTTAGCGTCAACAAAAACAAAATAAGTGGCAACGCTGGCAATAATAAACGCCAATACGGCAAAAATCATCTTAACCGGTTTCGGCCAACCACCGACATTTTCAAAGTCGAGGTTATTTAAATCCAGTTCAGCCAAGTCAATCTTAAAATTCATCAGTGATTGTCCTCCTGCGTCTGGTTGTCTTGCGTTGCCTGATTGTCTGGCGTTGCTGCTGGTTCTTGCTCAGCTTGTAACTTCTCTTGTGCTAACTTCTCTTGTGCTAACTTCTCTTGTGCTAACTGCTCTTTTGCCCGTAACTCTTGCGCTAGCTTCTCTTGCGCCAATATCTCTTGTGCTAGCTTTTTTTCCAGCGCCAGTTGCTTCTCCTGCGCTTTTTCTTGTGCTTGCAACAATGCGAGACTATTCACTTCTAACTGCAAGGTAAAATCACTGAGAATTTTCACCTCGTTAGTGCCCGCGACAATAGATTGCAAGTTAACAAAAGACAACAATGTAGACTCTTCAACTTGTCTAAGCATATGAGAAAGACGGTTATTTGACTCTGTTTTGCCGATAATACGCAATGAATCGCCTTTTTTCTCTAATTCAGCAAGATATATACCAGCTGGCACCACTGCGGCAATTTCAGCAAACACCTGGGTACCAAGGTTACGGCTACTCTGCAACTGTTCAATCAGTGCCATGCGCTGTTGCAAGCTGGTTTTTTTGCTTTTGAGGGTTTTTATCTCGTCGATACGTTGATCGAGCAACAGAATCTCGGCGCTCAAATAAGCATTGCGCTTAAGTTGCCCCTTCACCCGTTCGCCATAAAACATGCTGACACCAAACATCAACAAAAAAGCCAATATCCCCACCCCAGACAACAAGGTTAGATATTCTTTTTGTTTTTCTTTGCGGGCGTTTTCTCGCCAAGGTAGGAGGTTTATATAAGCCATTCCCAGAACCCCCTCATTGCCTGACCCATAAACAGTTTGTCACCATACCATGATAGAAGATCTATATATGCCATTCGAAGAAACTCCTCATGGCTAATCCTGATGCGACCACTAATTGAGACCGGTGTTTGTCGAGTAATTCCTGATCAACATCGGCACCAATTTGCATATCAACAAAAGGATTGGCGATGACAGTGTGCACCCCAAGCTCTTCAATCAACAGCTGATCAATGCCCTCAATCAAAGAAGAACCGCCAGACAGAATAATATAGTCGAGGTTATCCTTGCCACTGGTGGTAACAAACATTTGCACCGCACGGCGTACTTGTTGTAACAGCGAGGTTTGAAAAGGGGCTAACACTTCAAAGGTATAATTGGGCGGCATATCGTTGGTGATTTTGGCCCGCTCCGCTTCTTCAAAGGTTTTATTATAATAAGAGACAATAGAATCACTATACTGATCGCCACCAAACATCTGGTCACGGGTATAAATACACTCATGATTTTGATTCACACTAAACAGGGTCATATTGGCGCCGATATCAATCAAGCCAACCACTTTATCCTGTTCATCTTCTTCTATTTGGCTGAGGCATAAATTACCCGCCCGGCTAAGCGCATGGCATTCGACATCAATGACTTTGGCTTCAAAGCCACCACTGGATAGTGCTTCAATCCGGATATCAATGCTGTCGGTCCGTGCCGCACTAAGCAACACATTAACCTTGCTTGGATCAGCTTCATTGACACAGAGCTTTTCAAAGTCGAGGCTGACTTCATTCAACGGATAGGGGATTAAACTGTCGGCTTCGATTTCAATCTGGCCCGCCAAGTCATCGTCATTAAGATTCACATCCATATAAACGACCTTGGTGATCACCGTCGAACCAGAGACAGCAGCAACCGCATAAGAAAAGTTCTTAGGAATTTTTTTACGAATTTTGGCCAATACCCGGCTCACGGCATCGATATCCTGAATCTCTCGCTCGGCCATCAACCCTTTGGGCATTGGCTCAATCGCAAAAGCATCCAGACGATAACAGTCCTGGTGGTGACTTAACAAAACGGCCTTGACCGAATGGGAACCGATATCGATTCCGACCATCAAGGGTATTTGCTTTTTAAATAAACGGCTCAGCATAGTATCAACATAGATTAGGAAGCAGCAGTGTATTTTTTTAATTATTTATAAAGATTAGTGCTTTTTCCTGTGAATAAAAAGGTTTAATTAATCTAATTCACGGTATAATGCTAATCAATCCAACATTTTTACCCATTTATATTCAGGTTGTCGTGTGCAAATTGTTAAAAAGCGATTCTTCAAAAAGCTATTAATCGTGGCACTTTCACTGTTTGGCCTCGGCATTTTGACCGTCGCAGTGACCTACCTTTATATCCGCGACGAACTACCCAGTGTTATCACGCTCAAAGATGTTCATCTGCAAGTGCCGATGAAAATATACACCAAAGAGGGATTGCTGATCTCCCAATATGGTGAAAAAAGGCGTATTCCACTGCGTCTTGATCAAATGCCACAATCCTTGCTAGATGCTTTAATCGCCACTGAAGACAGTCGTTTTTATCAACATCCGGGTATTGATATCATTGGTATCGTGCGTTCAGCCATTGCCGTTGCCACCACTGGTAGCCTTAAACAAGGTGCCAGTACCATCACCATGCAGTTAGCCAGAAACTTCTTTTTGACCCGTGACAAAACCCTGATTCGAAAAATCAAAGAGCTGTTTATCTCGCTGCATATCGAAAGCCTGCTCAGCAAAGATGAAATTCTCGAACTGTATTTAAATAAAATTGCCCTCGGTCACCGTTCTTTTGGTGTTGGTGCCGCCGCTCAGGTATATTATGGCAAAGACATCCTAGAACTTAACTTAGCCCAAATCGCAACCATTGCAGGTTTGCCCAAAGCCCCATCGAGCTTAAACCCCGTCAGCCACCCGCAACGTTCAAAAAACCGTCGTGCTGTGGTACTTGGTCGAATGCTGGCCATGAAGTACATCACCCAACAACAATATGAAGAAGCCAAAAATCAACCCGTAACAGCGTCAAAACATGGTGCTGACATCGAAGCCCCAGCGCCCTATGTGGCTTCAATCGCCAATGACGAAATGATCCGCCTATTTGGCCTTGAAGATGCTTATACCAAAGGTTACAAAGTTTTCACCACGGTGCCGGCCAAACTACAATTTGCTGCGCAACAGGCCGTTATGAACAACCTTCATGCCTACGATGAACGCCATGGCTATCGTGGACCAGAGAGTTATTTATGGCCACAAAGCGACCACGCCAATAAAAGCATTGAAGAAAATATTGAGCCGCAGATTGTGCTTGATGAGCTGACTGGCGAAAAAAAATTGGTGGTGCCTATCAATGAACACGCATGGGATATGGAACAAATCGACCAACATCTGGCCGGGTTAAAATCCTATGGCCAAATCACGCCTGCCGTGGTGGTTCAAATCACTGAAAAACGTGCCGTGGTACGTTTAAATAACAACGCCAATACACTCATCTCTTGGGACAATCTTAAGTGGGCGCGCCCATTGATCAATGACAATAAAAGAGGCCGCCAAGTCAAAGTGGTCAGCAAAATCTTCAACGATGGCGCGCTTATCTGGGTCAGACAACAACCCGATGGCCAGTATCGACTGGCGCAAGTCCCCGCCCCCAGTAGCGCACTGGTCGCTTTAAACCCTAAAGACGGTGCCATACGCTCGATTGTTGGCGGTTACAATTACAGCCTTAGCCAATATAACCGCGCCATTCAGGCCAAACGCCAAGTCGGTTCTAACATCAAACCGTTGATTTATTCTGCCGCTTTAGAGCATGGTAAAACCCTCGCCAGTTTGATTAATGATGCGCCAATTCACCAATGGGATCAGGAGCTGGGCGTCGCATGGCGACCAAAAAATTCACCCCCCCAATATGACGGCCCCATTCGTATACGAGTCGCTTTAGCCAAATCGAAAAACGTGGTCTCAGTGCGGTTATTAAAAGCAGTTGGATTGGGCAATATAGTTGATCACATCGAAAAATTCGGCATCCCCCGAGAAGAAATCCCCCAAAATGATTCGCTGGCGTTAGGCTCGGCGTCATTAACGCCGTTGCAGGTTGCTGCCAGTATCGCCATCTTTGCCAATGGCGGTTTTTTAGTTGAACCTTACTTGATTGACTACATTCTCGATGCCGATGGTAACGAGGTGTATAAGGCCAACCCGCCCATTGCTTGTATCGAATGCGAGCAGCAACAACAGAACACAGCAGCGACCCAGAGCAACAATGGCGATGTGAATACCAGCAATGACACCGATGGTGTCATTGCGACACAAACCAAACTGGCCCCTAGAGTGATCAGCACCCAAAATGCATTTTTGATTGCCCAGGCGATGACTAGCACGATTTGGGGTGGTGGCGATTGGTCGAAAAATACAGGCTGGAACGGCACTGGTTTCAGAGCACAAAAACTGAAACGACGGGATATGTCTGGCAAAACAGGCACCACCAACGATGCCAAGGACACTTGGTTTTCGGGGTTCACCCCAAAGTTGATGGTCACCACCTGGGTCGGCTTTGATAACCCTTCCCGCGCCCTTGGTCGGGTATCTGCCGGTGCAGAAGCAGGTGCTAGAACCGCTCAACCCGCTTGGATTGAGTATATGAAAACGGCGCTTAAAGATATC
>JBLGCB010000512.1:0-4669 GCA_047617105.1 Phenylobacterium sp.
TACTCAGCTGTAAATAGTAATAAAACTTGTAACTGTTCAGCGTGCTTAGATTTTGCTTCAGAACAAGGCATTTTCGCACGGAAAATAGGCGCATATAGGCATATGTAACTGTTTGAGTACGAAAATAACGCCGTTATGGTGCGAAAGATGAATGCGCTGAATAGTTACTAAAATTTTACAATTTATTCATCATCTGACCACTTGCCGCAAATCCTCTTTTTTTGCCAAATAACTGCTACGCTTGTAAATACACAAGCCAACACCGCAGGCAGACTATGAAGACACTATTAAACCAACCACTTAGCCGTAGACGTTTTATGGTCGGTGGTTTGACCGCTGGCGGCAGTTTTTTGCTCGGCCTGTCAATGCCTTGTGTTGCTTTGAGTGAGATAGCCGATGAGGACAGAACCCTGGGCTTTTTCATCGAGATTTTGGCCGATAACACCATTATTATTGGCAATAACCAGCCAGAAATTGGCCAAGGACTCAGATCGACCTTGCCCATGCTGGTGGCCGAAGAACTAGAGGCCGACTGGGACACCATTCAGGTGAGGCAGATGCCTTTGGGCTTAGTCAAAACAGCAACAGGTTATACCTGGAAGTATGGTGGTCAGGGGGTAGGGGGCAGCACTGGTCTGACCTACAACTGGACATTTATGCGAGAAGTTGGCGCAAAAGCACGGCAAATGTTGCAACAAGCAGCTGCGCAAGTTTGGCAAACAGCACTGGGCAATACGTATTGCCAATCAAACCATGTGATCAATAAAACTTCAGGCCAAAAGCTGGCGTATGCGCAGCTCATTTCGGTGGCATCGACAACAAAAGTTCCCGACACTAGCCCAGCATTAAAACCGCTGAAAGACTTTAAAATTGTCGGTACCGTGCGCAACAGCCTCGACACCATGGACATTGTCACGGGTAAAGCCAAGTATGGTATAGACACTGAGATTGAGGGCGCGCATATTGCAATGATGGCGCGTTCGCCTTACCTAGATGGCAAAGTCATTTCATTTGATGATAAAGAGGCGAAAAAAGTTCCGGGTGTGGTTGCGGTGGTGCATATCAAAGGCCCGAAAAACGGCGAACCGTATTTCATCTTAGCAGACGGGGTTGCCGTGGTGGCGACCTCAACTTGGGCGGCGATGAAAGGCCGTAAAGCATTAACGGTCAAATGGGACAAAGGGCCTTTTCAGCAAGAAAGCAGTGAAAGTTTTGTCCAGCAGTGCACTGATTTATTAAAAACCAAAGGTCAGATCGTGCGTGAGGATGGCAATTTTGCCGATGCGCTAAAACAGGCAACACAGGTGGTGAAGGCGGAATATTTTGTGCCCTTTGTTGCCCATGCGCCACTTGAAGTGCAAAATTGTTTCGCCCATGTATCACCAGCAGGCTGTCGGGTGATTGTGCCGACGCAAATGCCCTCTGGTGTGTCTCGGGGTATTAACAGTGCGCTTGGCATCAATCGCGATAACATTAGTGTTGAAATGACCCGAGTTGGCGGCGGTTTTGGTCGACGTCTATCGGTAGATTATGCGGTTGAGGCGGCATTTATTTCACAAGCCACCAAGTTGCCGATTAAGCTTATCTGGAGCCGTGAAGACGATATGACCCATGACTTTTATCGTCCGTCTGGTTTACATCAATTGGTGGCTGGTATTGATGATACGGGTGAGGTCACCGCATGGACCCAGCGATTGGCCAGCGCCAGTAAATACTATCGTCGACCCAACAAAAAGCAGGACGAAATGTGGCAAGCAGAATTATACCCTGATGACTTTCCGGCTCAATGTATCAGTAACTTGCAGTTAGAATATTTTGCCGTTGAATCCGGTGTGCCAAGAGGCAGTTGGCGGGCACCCGCGCATACCGCCAATGCTTTTGTGGTGCAAAGTTTTATCGATGAGATTGCCCATCAAACTGGACAGGACCCACTGGCGTTACGGTTAAAAATGCTCGGCGCACCGCGAGAACTGGCTTATGACGGTCATGGTGGGCCAACGTTTAATCCTGCCAGACTCAGCAGGTTGCTTAAGTTTGTCGCCAAAGAAATTGATTATGACAAAAAACGTGAAAAAGGCCGGGGTATTGGTATTGCTTGTCATTTTACCTTTGGCGGTTATGCCGCTCATGCCATTGAAGTGAGCGTTAATGCACAATCAGAACTGAAAATCGAACGGGTTGTTGGTGCCATAGATTGTGGTTTTGCCGTTAACCCTGATGCGGTTGAAGCACAAATGCAAGGGGGCACGATTGACGGATTAAGCACCGCGCTTAATCTTGAAATTACGGTGGCAGACGGTCAAATTGTGCAATCGAACTTTGATCAATACCAGATAGCAACAATGGCCAGCATCCCCGCCAATTTTGCCGTCCATATTTTACCTTGGGATGAAACCCCCACTGGGGTGGGCGAAATTCCGTTACCACCGGTGGCACCAGCGTTGACCAACGCGATATTTAACGCCACGGGCAAGCGAATTAGACGATTGCCCATTGCCGACCAGTTAAAGTCAATGAAGACCTAATGTCATACAGTCTAGTCTGGGTTTAGCGGCGTAAGACTGTTGGTAAAATTGTTCTGGAGTAGGGTAAGGGGGCTGATATCGACGGTATTTATCCGGTTACGGCCAAAAATCGACGATTGGATAAACAACTCAGACCAGGCATTGAGTGACACGGCATTGCGGGTCTCGCCTGAAACGCCCAGCGCCAGTGCCGCAACTTCTGCGGTACCGAGTTGAAAGTCTTTACTGTTTTTGCGCAAGCCATATTTTGCCGCCGTTTCGGGGGTAAAAGACAACATCGGCAACTGATGCAGATAAGGACTTTTACGAAACATCTTAATCGCTTGACGCCAGCTACCATCGAGTAAAATAAACAATGGTTTTTTACCCTCAGCCAGAGCGACCGGGTTCAGTTCATTGAGCACGGTTTGGCCTTCATGGGCATATTCGCTGGGAAAGATCAGCAACGGCTGATAATCCGGATCTTCAATCAATGCCATCATCTGCGCATCAACCTCGGTGCGTGACCAAATATAGGCATGAGTTTGAGGAATAAGGTCGGCAATCAAACGACCGCTATTGCTCGGCTTAAGCACTTCGTTATCATACATAATCAACAAAAAGGTATTATCAGAGCTGAGTTGCTGGCGAACTGCGCAGGTGCAATATCGCATGGCCAGCAAACATAATTCGCAGCGGGTGACATTTTTGCCCCGGGAACCATAGGGTTTACTGGCAAGCGCTTTGCGATAGTGATACAGCTTATGGACGGCGTGTTGCTCAATATTCTTCAAGAGGTTTTTCGCTATTAGTAAAACGTGGGTGGTGAACAGGGGCAGTTTAACAGCGATTGGGGGGTTGATGCAGTAAAAACTGCGGCTGTCTCTTAACCATTTTTTTATTTTTTGAAAAATATCGAGAAAACACCTCCCCAAAATACCAAACGTTAGCTAAAATGAAACTTAGTTATTCTCGAAAAGCCAGAAGGTACCTATTGAATAGGCAAATGCAAGTGGCGGTGATTGGTGATGCACGTCTTGAGTCACCTGAGTTGATTAAATATGCTGTTGATGTGGGTCATGTGATTGCGACTGCTGGTTATCACCTAGTGTGTGGCGGATTAGGCGGGGTGATGTTGGATGCCTGTCGTGGATTCAAACAAGCGAACAACGATAGCATCAAGACCATCGGTATTTTACCCGGCCATCAGGCTGCGGCGGCCAATGAATTCATTGATATTGTGATCCCCACCGGATTGGATGTTGGTCGAAATCAATTGGTGGTGGCGAGCGGATTTGCTGCTGTGGTTTTTGGCGGTGGTGCTGGCACGCTTAGCGAAATTGCGCTGGCCTCCCAACTGGGCAAGCCGATCATATTACTCAAGGGCAGCGGGGGTTGGGCAGATCAGCTGACCATGGACTATTTGGATAAACGTCAAAATGCTCGGTTATACCCAGTGCACCAACTGAGTGAATTGGCACCGCTATTACTGCATCTCGAAAACAATACCTCCAACGACAAAACCTCCAACAACACCTCCAACAACAAAACCAGTGGTGCCATCAATTCAGGGCATAATCGATGATTTTACTGGTGCCAGTGAGTTATTTTTTCAATCAGCCCAGAAGTGAGATATGGCGTCTGGATACAGCCAGCGGACAAATCACCTTGTGGTTGAGTTTACCGCCATCGCGCTGTCCGGTGCGGGGTAAAGGCATCACCACCCTCGCGCGCAGCGCAACAGCAGTCAATAAAGCACACGATACAATCCAATGGCTGGCCTGTGATTTTAACACTGTGATGGGCTTGTCTGCTGCTGGCAAAGTGTTGTTGCGCTACTTTGATCAACAAAACAACGATTTACACCATTTGAGCGTCGCTGGTGGCAAGGTTTATATCGCCAATACAGGCAGAGATTGTATTGATGTACTCGATAACAACCTGGTGAGAGTGGCGAGATATGATGGAGTAGACAGCCCAACCTTGCAGCAACGCCTTGCTGGCGAACAGCAGATAGACTGTGATTATTATGATAAAGCCGATTGTGGTTTGCCTTTTTATCAGCGTCGGGTCAAGGATCGCTGGCATTTCAATCATATTTTGGCCCTTTCAGATCACCAGCCCAAACAACAAGAACAGCTGTGGGGAGGACATTTACTGGCCAC
>JBLGCB010000513.1:0-4665 GCA_047617105.1 Phenylobacterium sp.
ATCTCATCCATACTTACGAAAAGCCCATTTTGGTCTGGGGGCAGGGTATTGTTATGGGTGGTGGTCTTGGTTTGATGTCTGGTGCCAGCCACCGTATCGTCACCGAATCTAGCCGTATTGCGATGCCAGAAATCACCATCGGTTTATATCCAGATGTTGGCGGCACTTACTTCTTAAATAAAATGCCCAAAGGTTGTGGTTTGTTCCTCGGTTTAACTGGTGCTTCGATCAACGCTGCTGATGCCAAATATATCAATTTGGCTGATTATTTTGTTGGCCAAGATCGCAAACAAGCGTTGTTTGATGAGCTGCTGACCACAAAATGGGGCAGCACCACCGCTTTAAATCATCAAAAACTCAACGATGTATTACGCAAATTCGAAAATGAGACGCTAAACTTAATGCCACAAGGCAACGTACAAACCCACAGTGATATCATCGACGAAGTCACCAAGCAAGACGGTGTTGAAGCAGTTCGTGATGCGATACTGGCGATTAAAGGCGATGATAAATGGGTCAACCGGGCGCAAAAATCATTGGCTCACGGTAGTGCCATCACCGCGCATATCGTTTATCAACAGCTGCAACGGGGTAAAGAAATGACCCTGGCCGAAACTTTCCGTTTTGAGTTGGGCGTATCAGTACGTTGTGCGATGTCTGGTGAATTTGCCGAAGGGGTTCGGGCGTTATTGATTGAAAAAGATAACCAGCCGAAATGGCGTTTTGACACCGTTCATGATGTTGATCAAGACGTGATCACCCAGATGTTTGTTTCTCCTTGGCCAGAGAATACGCATCCGTTGAAGGGCTTGGGAAGATAGCGGGTCGATAATAATTCGTTTAAATACAAAAAATAAACAGGAGCCAAAAAATGGCTAACGTCGCATTTATAGGTTTAGGTAACATGGGTGGCCCAATGGCCATTAACTTGGTTAAAGCGGGTCACGATGTGACGGTATTTGACCTGTCTGTGGCAGCCATTGCCAGTGTTGTTGAAGTGGGCGGTAAACAAGCCGACACCACCGCTGATGCTGTCAAAGGCGCTGATTTTGTGATTTCAATGTTGCCTGCGGGCAAACATGTCGAATCGGTTTATTTGGGCGAGCAAGGTTTGATTAATCACCTTGATAAGTCTACCTTGGTGATTGACTCATCAACCATCGACGCAGGTACGGCCAAAAAAGTCGCGGCAACGCTGGGCGAACAAGGCATTCATTTTATTGATGCACCGGTATCTGGTGGAGTTGGTGGCGCTAAAGCTGGCTCATTAACCTTTATGTGTGGCGGCGAAGCCGATGATTTCGACAACGCTAAAACCGTCTTAAACGATATGGGCAAAAACATCTTTTTGGCTGGCGGCCATGGCGCAGGTCAGCTGACCAAAGTCTGTAATAACATGCTATTGAGCGTGTTAATGGTGGGCACTTCTGAGGCATTGTCATTGGGTATTGATAATGGTTTAGACCCTAAAGTATTGTCAGAAATCATGTTACAAAGCTCTGGCCGTAACTGGACCTTAGAAGTCTATAATCCTTGTCCGGATGTGATTGAAACGGTACCTTCATCGAATGACTATCAGGGTGGTTTTATGGTTGACCTGATGGCCAAAGATTTGGGGCTGGCGATGGATACCGCAGTGAATAGCCAGTCATCGACACCGATGGGTGCCTTAGCGCGCAATTTATATGCAATGCACAGCGGTAATGGCAATGGCGGCAAAGATTTCTCTAGCATATTTAAAACTTTCAACCATACTCTTGGTTCTTCTAGTAAAAAAGGCGAATAATAATGGATGTGAAAGATAAAGTTATTGTTGTTACAGGTGGTGGTCAAGGTTTGGGTCAATCGATGGCTGAAAACTTGGCCAAAGACGGCGCAAAGTTTGCGTTAATTGATTTGAATCCAGAATTATTGGCCGAAACTGTCGCGATGGTTGAAGCCAATGGTTCGACAGCCAAAGCTTACGTTGCCAATGTGACCAATGAAAAAGAAGTTGAAGATACCTTTAAACAAATCGTGGCAGATTTTGGTGGCATTGATGGTTTGATTAACAACGCTGGTATCTTGCGCGATGGCATGTTTGTTAAAGGCAAAGATGGCGTGGTAACCGCAAAAATGTCGTTGGAGCAATTCCAGTCGGTGATCGACGTGAACATGACCGGGGTATTCTTGTGTGGTCGTGAAGCGGCGGTTCATATGATTGAAGGTCGTCGCAAAGGCGTGATCATCAATATGTCGAGTGTTGCCCGTGCAGGTAACATGGGTCAGACCAACTATTCAGCGTCAAAAGCAGGTGTTGTTGCCATGACCGTGACTTGGGCCAGAGAGTTGGGTCGTCACGGCATTCGTGTTGGTGCCATCGCCCCTGGTGTTGTCCGTACCGCGATGACCGATGCGATGAAACCTGAAGCCAGAGAACGTTTGCTCAAACTTAAACCAGTGGGTCGTTTGGGTGAAGCCGAACAAATCGCTCATACCGCCAAGTACATTTTTGAAAATGACTTTTTCACTGGTCGAGTAGTAGAGGTTGACGGCGGCATTAGCATGTAACCTCATGTTATTGGTGTATTGGGGTTGCAAAACCCCAATACCACGATAAAATACCGCACAAAGACCACCCCGATTAAATCTCACCATGATCATAAAAATATTCTCCCCAGATTTATCCAACAAAGAACAACTGCAACAGCTGGTGGTACTGCGCCAATTTTATTTGCTCGGCGAAATTTTGGTAGTAGGGCTTGCCCAGTGGTGGTTCACCATCAATCTACCCTGGATGTTGATATGGGCTGTCGTCGCTACCCATATTATTCTCACCGAGGCTTATTACCTTTTTAGCCGCATAGGCAAAAAACGTGCTGATATTGGCGTTCATTATTTGCTACAAACCATTCTTATCGATTTATTACTGTTTTCTGCATTATTGTATCTGTCTGGCGGTGCCACCAATGGCGCGGTGTCGATTCTGCTATTGCCTGTGGCAACGGCGGCAGCATTGTTTCGCTGGCGATTATCGCTGTGCCTAGCGGTATTGGCGATTGGCTGTTACTCATTGTTGATGTTTTATTATCGCCCGATCACAGGCTTAGCAGGCGTAGCAGGCATAGTAGATGAAGCGCATATGCACCATCAAATGAGCAGTTCATCGGCGCATTTTTTAGGCATGTGGTTAACCTTTAACTTCTCTTGTTTATTACTGGTGTGGTTTATTGGTATGCAAGCCAGTGCGGTGCGCGAAAAGAATAAAAATTTGGCAAAGCTCACCGAAGAGCAATCCAGAGATGAACAGTTAATCGCCATTGCCACTTTTGCCGCCAATGCGGCACATGATTTGGCCACGCCATTATCGTCTGTCAGTTTATTGTGTGATGAAATTAAGCAGGACGCCCTAGAACCTCAAAGCCAAAGTGATGAAACAATTGATATCTTAATCTCGCAGGTGAACTTGTGCCGTGATATCGTGCAGACCATTTCTCATAAAGCGTTATTAACCAATGCCAATATCCGCGAAGATAAGTCGGTCGATGATTATTTTGCCATGCTGATAGAACGCTGGTTGGTGACTCGACCAGAAATCAATCTGCACTTTGACCAACAGAGCGATCAGCACTGCGACCAGCACCGCTACCAACAGACTTTCCAACCTGATCCAGGATTAGAAAGTGCCATCACTAATATTCTCGACAATGCTGCCAGTGCTGGTGTCGCCAATGGCATTAATGATTTGAATCTAACGATGGAGGTGACCTTAGATAATCGCTTAGAATTGCGCATCAGAGATTTTGGTATCGGCATTGATGAACGACTAAAAAGCCAACTGGGCAAAGCGCCAGTTAACAGCAAAGCCGATGGCCTGGGGTTGGGTCAGTTTTTGGCCAACTCGACGATCGCACGAAATGGTGGTAATGTCTGGCGCAATAGCAGCGATAGTGGCACCGAAACCCTGATCACCCTACCTTTAATAAAATAGCTAACAGACATTCATGAAAAACATCATCATCATCGAAGACGACGCAGTATTGGCGGCAACATTACAGCGTCGATTACAACGCAATGACTACAATACCAGCACTGCTGATGACGTGGCCAAAATCCTTGCCAATATCAGCGATTTTAACGCCGATATCTATTTGGTCGATTTGCGTATCGGCCAAAAATCTGGCCTGAGTCTGATTGAACCTTTGCGCCAGACTTACCCTGAAGCGCTGATTATCGTGATGACAGGTTTTGCCAGCATTGCCACAGCAGTGAATGCGATAAAATTGGGTGCCAATGATTACCTGCCTAAACCATTAGATTTCAAATTGCTGCTCGATACCATTGAAGGGCGCAAAGTTGACGCGTTAAATGCACCTGAAGAAACCATGTCACCAGAGCGAATAGAATGGGAGCATATTCAAAAAGTGTTGGCCGATAATGATGGCAATGTCTCTGCCACGGCCAGAGCGTTGGGGATGTATCGACGTACATTGCAACGCAAATTGGCCAAACATCCGGTGAGCCAGTAGGGTAGGTCTGGCTATGGCTGCAAGGTCACGCGTGGGCACAAACGCTGTTGTGCTCCTGCACAGCGCCTTCCCCCACATCCATGTGGGTGAAAAAACGTGACCACCCTACGGCATTTCATCGTAAGTTTCGGGTTTTATTACATTGAATGGTGCAATT
>JBLGCB010000514.1:0-4637 GCA_047617105.1 Phenylobacterium sp.
GTGAGGTGTTTTGGCACTGAGTCATAATGACCTGGAAGATCCACCGCCAGTGTGGTGGTGTCATCGGTAGGGTCATAAGCCCACAATTGGGTATTTTTGCCTCTTATTTGCGCAATATAATAGAGCTTATTATTGTATTCGGTTAATGAGCTGGGATTGGTGCTTGGTTCTGTTTCTGGGTTTGGGTTTATGTCTGCTACGTTTTCGACGGTGATCTCGGCGTGTATGTTGCTGACAAATAGCAGTAGTGTGGCCAGTAGTATTGAGCGTGGTTTAGCAAAGCGATTTAAATGGATATTCATAATTTATAACTTCCTAGTCATATTTTTTGATGGCTGTTAAATTGCGCCGCCAAGGTAACAGGTAATATCGCGGGTGTATATTAGCAATCTGTAGCAATTCGTATCCGTGTGTATCCATTGAGATCGGCGTTTGTTGATGCCGAAGTGATGAGCTACGGGTTTAAACTAGGCATAAAGAAAGTAATCGTTTATGTTATGATACAACCTTGCAACGGTACAACGCACCCCGTAAACTTAAATACTCACAAATGAAACCCAAATGAATTTAAATATGAACTCATCCTCCGAAGTTTTGAATGTCAATTACAGTAATGCCGAACGTCAATTCACTCAATTGCTTCATCTGAAGAACCTTGAACAAAAACTTGCCGAAAATCCCGCCTTAAAAGAGGTTTTCGAGGATAGGCTGGAATCCGCGCTGGCACAGATGTTAGATGGCGAGGGCTGCGAGCCGCAAACCCTTCTTTTTCTCCACAGAATCTTATATCGCATCAATCGATTAAAGTTTTTCTGGTATGACGATTTGGAAAATTATGTCAACGAAGGCTCTCAATACCTCTTTGGAATTCAAAACAAGATCGAATCCGCTTGTCAGGTCTGGGAATCGAGGCCTATAAGTGCCGAACCACTGGGTACCGTTGCAGAGGTTCGACAAGCGTTGTCTGATCGTGCAAACGAAGACCTCGATCCGACACCTTCGGCGCAAGGCCTTTACTTTCGAGATAAAATGACCGCCACTGGTTATCGTCGGCTGTTGGCCATAACGTCGCTCGACGGTTTGGTCGAAGCAAGCCAACTTTCCCGGGTTCTGGGTGGTGCCAGCAATGAAGTTCAAGCAATGCTCACAAGAATTTTTATGGAAGAGTATGGCGGTGGCAAACTGGCGCGAAAGCACTCCACATTCTTTTGCGCCATGCTCAAAGAATTTGACATGAAAACCGAGCCGGAAGCTTATTTCGATTTGGCCCCTTGGGAAGTATTGGCTAACATCAATCAAAGTTTTTTCCTTAGTGAGCGCAAACGAAATTTTTTACGTTATATCGGCTCCCTGCTTTACTTTGAAATTTCAGTGCCTGCGGCATTCAAAAATTACCAACTGGCCGGAGAGCGCCTGGGACTTAGCTCAGAAGCCATTGACTATTGGATAATACATATCAAAGAAGACCTGCGGCACGGACAGTGGATGCTAAACGATGTTGCCCTACCGTTGGCCGAGCGTTATCCTACTCTGGCCCACGAAATTGTCCTGGGTTACGACCAGCAGCGATTCATCAGCGCCAGAGCTGGTCAAGCCATTGCCCGGTCTGCCCAATCTGTTCAATCTGTTCAATCTGTTCAGTCTGCCCAGGAAACAGAGTATAGCTAAGTAAGGATACCTGAGGACAGCCACTATTTACGATTAAATTTAATATGGAAAAAGTGTATGTCCTTTGGTTTAGGCTTTTATCAATCCCCTTCAAACAAATGCGGCATCGCCCGTCGCATTGAAAAATATTCATAATGGGTGTAAATCACATGGTCGAGTAAGGGGATATCCACCGCCCGGCCTGCCTCGGCAATTTTTTGTGTCGTTTTGGCATCCATTATGGTCGGATGTGCATCACCTGCTGGATGGTTATGAGTAATAATAATCGAATCAGCCCCCAGAAACAGTGCGTTGCGAAAGATGATTTTACAATCCCGCACCACCGTGTTTGTGCCGCCAGAGCCTATCACTTTATACCCCATCAGATTACCCAAACCGTTAAGTACCAGCATAATAGAATGAGACTGGTAATCATCCAGCTGATAGAACAGTCCTTTGATCACATCAAATATCTGTTCTGGTTTGCTGACAACGCTTTTTTCATCTCTACTGCCAATATAGCTATTGCCGGGTACTTTAAGCGTGACAGTTTTAAGGGTCTTTTTATAAACCGTGTCAGACTCGGTGTAATCGCTAAATAACCATGGTCGGTGACACGGGCCATTCTTCTGTGCCAACAGACTATTGTTATAAACCTTTACCCCGCGCAAGTATGCGTGCAAGTGCTTTTCACGAAGCTGCGCTTGTAATAACTGCTCGTCTGGATTTTGAATAATGGCTAGGTTAGATCTGTCTGTTCTAGTATTGGTGTTGTTGGTGTGTGAATAATCCATTAGTTCACCCCCAGATATAAGCAACTATTAAAGCTGCCGCCCGCTATTGTTTGAAGCGTTTGAGGCGTTTTGGCCAAATGGATGAATTTTTGTGCGATTGACAAAGGTTTTGCCAATAATTTAATGACGTCGTGCACAAGACGTGTAAACATCTGGTTAGTCATGGTGATCTTCCTCTCGTAAGGTAGATTGCTGTGATTAGCTGACTTGGGGTGTTCAAGCACCTCTTGTCAGCGTCTTTTCATTCGTTTATTACTGTGTTCATTTTTGTATCAACTTATAGGCAATTTCCTGCTAATGATTGATTAATGTGGTTGATTTTTTATCGATTAGTGTGTTAATTATAGTCTTTATAGTGAAGGTCTGCTAGGTATTTGTGGTGAGTTGTTGAAATAATAAACGGTTATTTTATTAATTATTTCAACGTTGGATGGAGAACCTTAAGTAACCTGCCGCTCCTTTTTTATTTTAAGTTACCTCGCTCCCTTTCTTGTTTTTTCCCTATAAGATGCTAGTATCAAAGTTGTGTGAATCTCGAAATTCACGTCAGCAGCTAAAATAATAGTAATAAAATACTCGGGAACAATAAAATGAACAATAAAATACCAGCAGCCTTGTTAGGCTTTTGCTTATCTGCAATGCCTTTATCAGGCTTAGCTGAAACAACCTCCTTCAATACAGAATACATTCTTGATGAAAATGGCGTAATAAACTTTGGCTGTTTCTGATTTAACTTGAGGAAAAAAGGTGAATATTTTCATTGCGGTATTTTTGTTGTTTATGCTGGTTTCGTTAATTAGTTGGGCTTACGAAACAGAACCTAATCGCCTATTTTTTGTGTCTTACCTGGTCTTGTGCAAGTACTTATCAAGCGAAAAGGTGCTGACAGAACATCCCTTCATCGACATAGAAGCGGTGTTGGCTGTCATTATTTTTTGCATTCTCGGACAGTGTTATGAGATGTATTACCGGGTGGTTAAAAAAGTACATACGATCACGCTAACGATAGAATTTCTTTTGAAGGGGTTTGTAGCCGCTTCTGCAATAGTCTATGTGGCCACATTTTTAATATGGAGGGATAACAGTGCATGGATGCTATTGATGTTTGCTTCTTCGGCTGGAGCTTTTGTGCTGGTGTATTGTATAGAACGATTATTTCGATACTTTCATCAGCCAACGATAAAGCCATCAACGAGTGAGTGATAAAAAGCCGCCCTGAGCGTTTTTTTTATGCCCGCTTTTTCGCCGCTGAACATGTGCCATAAACTCATCATCTGAGCTCACCCGCCCCTGTTGTTTATCTTGTGCTGATAAGGCTAATAACTTCAATAGGGCAATTGCTTCTTGGCGTTTATCATACTCTTTAGCTGATTCAATAGTATAAGCTGGTGTGCCATTTTGAATATTGGTTTCTGTACACATATTTAAATCCCCAAGTTCAACAGTAATCCAGTTTGATCGATGCCTAATTTTTGTAAGTAACCTGATTTACTGGCATAAAAAAAGGTCGTTATTAAAACGACCTTTTCCTTCCTACCATTGCTATCTATAACCCGACAAATCTGCTATTAGAGGTGATTTGCCAGTTAATGCCATAGACGCTTACGAAACCAATTATATTCCTATGAATCTAAAAAGCAATACTCACAACAAATTAATTCACATTTAGGTTAATAAAAAACAAACCACAAACTCATTAGAGTCTAAAACAGCAACACATACAAACACAGATATATCTAGTTATTTAGTAAAATGTCAGATATCATGCACTATAGTAGAACTCTCAATCAATAGCATATAAAGAAACACACCATTTCCAATGAAAACAAACAAAACGCAAGGTTTGCTATGCAACCAAAAGATATAGAATATTTGCTTGATGCCTTGTCACAACCAAGGATGTCATCTTATAGGTCTTTTTTTGGCACAAATTTATCTAACAAGCAAATCTATGGAAGCTACCTCTGGAATGAGGCCCTGTCTTTGGAATTTTTCCGTGTATTAACACTTGTTGAGATAATATTACGTAATCGAATCCATAGCGTATTAAGTCACCATTATTTTTATACTCAAAAAGAAGTAGTGACAAGCAACCGAAGTCGACGCTGGATTTTTCAAAATACCGCGACCATCGGTCACATTGATTCATGCAACTGGTATCAAACTCAACTTTTATCAATAAGAAGTTTGGTGGCG
>JBLGCB010000515.1:0-4633 GCA_047617105.1 Phenylobacterium sp.
GCCACTGATGCGATGTATGACATTGTTAAAGCGCGTTATGAGACTTTTGGTACTGCGGGTAATGCTAGCAAGATGGGTAAGGTTATCTCTTTGGAAGATATGGTTGCTCGTTATGATTCTGGTGAGTTGGCTCAGCAGATTAAGTAAAAATAAATCTCCCCGGCGCTGCTTCGCGACGCGCCGGGGAGCTTTATTACGTTTTTGAAAATCTTTAGGTATTGGGGTTAATATCTGCTTGTTTTAGTTGTGCAAGTAATTGTGCAATTTGGGCTTCTGCATTTTGTGTTTTGGCATTGGCTTGGGCCAAATCTGCCTTTGATTTATCCTTGTTTTCTTGCAGGCTCTGTTGCGTCTTTTTTAGTTGCTCTTCCGACTCTTTTAGCTGTTCTGCTGACTCTTTTAGCTGTTCTTCCGACTCTTTTATCTGCGACTCTATGGTTCTTTCGATCATCAGCTGATCTTCCCGTGCGAGGTAGGCAAGATACGCTTCTTCTGAGTCTGCAATTGATTGTAATGTATTCATCGCTTGTCTCATTACTGTTAGGGATTTTAGGCTATCCGGAAGTTCTTTCCAGTTTTTGGCTTCTCTAAAGAAGTATAACCAATAATCTTCTCGCTGTAACCTAGCGGGTTTTTGCCACTTGGACAATTCGACGACATGGATAGCACAGTGATCGCTGAGCTGGATATTGTTGTCTTTATCCCATATACCAAAAGAATGATGAAACTTATCGTCACTTTTAATCATTGAACCCGTCAATAGCCAAATCGAGATAACGGGTTTAAGCTTATCAAATTTTTTACCTTTTATCGCCTGGGTATGGTAAATAGAACTCCATGTATACAGCATTCGGTCTGCCAGAAAAGAAGGTTCTGTTAACTGCACTTCAATTTGATATTTAATGCCGTTTTCATCAATGGCTTTAATGTCTACTACCGAAAACTTATCTTTCTCATGCTGTTTTTATTAATTACTTCCCTGTAATTCCCCCTTCGGGCCAGCAGAGCTGTTCAAATTCATTCCCGATGAATTTGTCATTAACCGGATTAATATATGTAACCGAAACGATGGGTGATATCGGTTTGATAATGCGGTTAATAAAGTCAATGAGTAAGTTTTCATTACCGATGGTGCCTAAAATTAACTTGAAGACAAAATCTATGGTTGGATCAATAAAATGCAACATATAGGGCCTCTGTGGTTTGTTGTGATTGATAGTGGTTGAGATGGTGGATAAATAACCAGTTGTCTAATGCACAGTTTAGCCTGGTATAAGGTAAACGCAAATTATTTTTGGCGTGAGGTTTTCTAGCAAGCAAATAGCTTGTTAGATTTTATTTGGTCGTATTATGCTTTAAACTCTACAGATGCCCCAATAGCGTAGCGGGATGTTTTTAAGGTGAAAAGTGAGGTGAAAAAATAATGAGATTATCCAGTCATCAATTAGAAACCATCACTGCACAAATTTATCGATATGATAGCAATGCCGAAATCTACTTATTTGGCTCGCGTGTTGACGATAATGCCAAAGGTGGGGATATTGATCTTTTGGTGGTATCAACCATTATCGATTTTGCGATTAAAATTAAAATTTTGGCCCAGTTAATGATTAAGTTGGGCGAACAAAAAATCGACCTCGTGCAAGTTAATAATAAAGACAAGGTATTTACCCAAATAGCCATAAGCGAAGGTGTACTGCTATGACTCATCAACAACAATTAAAGTTACTGCTAACCGAAAACCTTCCATATTTGGCCAAAGCTGCTAAACAACTCAATGTTTCTTATGAGCGCTGTCAACCGATAGATATTAGCAACGGTGAGTTGTCATTAGATGAGCAGGAAAGGTTTGAAGCTTTGACGGCCAGATTTGCGCGTTTGGCGGATTTGATTGTACAAAAAACAATCCGCTTGATTGAGCAGATTGAACTGGATGGTTCGGGTTCATTGCTTGATCGGATTAATAAGGCGGAGAAAAGAGGTTTAATTGACAATGCTGAGCAGTTCATTGAAATCAGGCAACTACGCAATAGCATTGCTCATGATTATGATGAAACGTCGTTAAATCAAATCTTTAAAAGTTGTTTGGGTTATACACCGGTATTGTTGGATGCGGTGAATCATATCAATGCTTATGTGGCCAATCATCCTGAGATCATGGCTTAAATAATACCGGGTGCACCATGCACCCGGTGGTTTTTATCCTTTAACTTCTCACCTGGCCATCGCCAATCACCACAAACTTTTCAGTAGTCAAAGACTCAACCCCCATAGGGCCATAAGCGTGCAGCTTACTGGTCGAAATGCCAATCTCGGCACCTAGACCTAACTCGCCGCCATCAGAGAAACGTGAAGAGGCGTTCACCATCACCACCGCTGAGTTGATTTGCTTGACAAAACGTTGTGAGGTGCTGATGTCCTGCGTGATAATGACTTCAGTATGACCAGAGCTAAAGCGCTGAATATGCTTGATAGCTTGGTCGTAATCTGGCACCACTTTGACCGCTATTTCGAGCGCTAAATATTCGGCATCGTAATCGGCGTCGGTGGCCGCTTGGGCACCGTCAAAATAACCAATGCTTTGTTCGCAAGCATGTACTTTTACTTTGTTTTCAACAAACGCTTTGGCCACATGAGGTAAGAATTCTGTTGCGATATCGCCATGAACCACCAAGGTTTCAAGTGAGTTACATACACCCGGACGCTGAACTTTGCCGTTGAGCAAAATGTTGAGCGCTTTTTCTAGGTTGGCGTCTTTATCGACGTATAAATGGCATACCCCTTTAAAGTGCTGAATCACCGGTACCCGGCTGTTTTCGCAGACAAAACGAATCAATCCTTCACCACCGCGTGGGATAATTAAATCAACACTTTCGGTGAGTGTCATCAATTCGTTCATATGTTTACGGTCAGGGTCTGGTACCACAGAAATCGCTGCTGGGTTAATGCCTTGGGATTCCAACGCCTGATGCAAGCATTTGGCAATGGCCAAGCTTGATTGCAGGGCTTCGCGGCCACCACGTAAAATCACTGCATTGCCCGCTTTTAAACATAATGCGGCAGCATCGGCGGTGACATTGGGGCGAGCTTCGTAAATCATCGCAATCACCCCCAGTGGAATTTTCATTTTACCCACGGTTATGCCGTTGGGACGGATGGTTTGTTTATTGACCTCGCCAATGGGGTCGGGTAGGGCGATGATTTCTTCAAGGGCGGCGGCAATGGCATCGATACGCTCGGGGTTTAAGGTCAGACGGTCAATCATGGCACTAGATAAGTCGTTTTCAGTGGCTGAGGTTAAGTCACGTTTGTTGGCCGCCAGAATCGCTGTGTGGCTGTTGCGCAAGTTATTAGCCATTGCCTGTAAGGTTTGGTTTTTCTCAGTGCTGGTTAACACTGCGACTTGATTGGCGGCGAGTTTGGCCTGTGCGGCCATGGTGGTCATTGAAAAAGTCATGGTGCTCTCTGTCTGTTATACCCTGTTCGGGTTTGGTGCATTGATGGTGGTGCTGTACTATTTTTTGCTGGTAGCTTTATTCCAGCAGGGCTAAATCGTCCCGGTGAATCACTTCTTCGCTGGGACAGTAGCCCAATATGGCGGCAATTTCATTGCTGCGGCAGCCTTTGATAAGGTCTAAGTCTTGTGAATCATACTGCACGATGCCCCGCGCGACAACCTTATTGCTCTTCTGGTCGACCACATCAACCGCTTCGCCTTTAACCCACTGACTCGTAATGGCGATAATGCCTGAACTGAGCAAGGATGCACCTTTGTTTTTTAGCGCGTTCACCGCGCCGTGGTCGATCATAATCTGTCCTTTGGCTTTTAAGGTGTAACGCAACCAGTGTTTTTTCGCTTTGGTTTTGGTTTTGGTCGCTTTAAATAGGGTGCCGTTGGTTTGGCCTTTAATCAGCGCTTCGAAACTCTGACGTTTAAAGCCGTTGATGATTAAGGTATCAATGCCATGGGCGGTAGCATTGTCGGCGGCTTGGATTTTGGTCAACATACCGCCAGTGGCGAATTTGTTGGTGGTGCCGCCCGCTAGGGCATAGATATTGTCGTCAATTTGTTCGACCAGCGGGATAAGTTCGGCACCTGGGTTGATTTTGGGGTCTTTATTAAATAAACCGTCGATATCAGAGCAAATCACCAAGCCATCCGCTTCGCTGACCAGTGCCACCAATGCGGCCAAGTTATCGTTGTCTCCGACCTTTAATTCTTGGGTGGCGACGGTATCATTTTCGTTAACCACTGGCAGTATTTGATTGGCCAGCAGTTCGCGAATGGTATTTTTGATATTGACGTAACGACGACGGTCACGCAAGTCATCATGGGTCAGTAACACTTGAGCGCAGGGGAAATCAAAAAAGCGCTGCCAGTTGGCCATCATCTTCATTTGACCCACGGCTGCCATTGCCTGTTTTTTGGCAATAGAAGGTATGTTATCGCCACTATTTACCGCATGTCGACCCGCAGCGACACTGCCAGAGGAGACCAAAATAACCTCTTTGCCAGCATTGCGGCATTCAGTGATAAAATGGGCAATGGCTAATAGGTAACGGCCACTAACGGCTTCGCCGCCGGGGGCTATCAGGGCACTGCCAATTTTGATGACGATGCGGTCCCAAGTTG
>JBLGCB010000516.1:0-4620 GCA_047617105.1 Phenylobacterium sp.
TTCAAATCATCTCCAATCAGTCTTTTACTGGCGTTAGCGCTACCGGCATTCATCGTCAGGGCCAAAGCACAACCTAAAGTCATGAATATGGATTTAAAATTCATAGTTTTTCTTCCTGTATTGTTAAAGAATGTTGAAAGCACATTACCATTGTGCCCTAAAAATCTGCGGCCATATTGCCGTAGCAAAATAACTTTTGCCAGCTGAAAACTTGACGTAATTGTAACTAAATTGTGTTTATAGTTAAAATACAGTGACTTAACTGTTTTATTGAGTGGGTGTTTCACTTTTAAGATGCCATTCGTCGCACTTTAATTTTTTGTTCGATAGGTTGGTTTTTTGAACTATTTGACCATAAAATAGGCAACAAAAAAACGTTGGCCTTGATTGTGTTCCTACTTAAATTGATAGACATTGGCATTACAACCTTGTTATAATCCACTCGTTGTCCTAATAGAGTCGGCTGAGACGGTTAAATCCGTCATTATGACTGTTTATTAGGGTACTGAGAGAGAGTGGTTTATTGATGATAAATTGCTACTTATAGGAAGATGTTATTTATGTACATGCCTTTGAAGGCTTAATGACATAAATATACTGTGTAATAAAAGGTGAATATATGAAATGGCTTAAAGTTATTGGCACATTCTTTATGTGTTGTTGTTTTGGTAGTAGTTATGCTAACCCGGTACTTGGAACGGTGGATTTTACCAGTTCCAAACAAACGGTTTCAATTGGTAGTTTTACAGACCCCATTATTATTCTTGGCGTACCCAGCCTAAACGAAGCAAATCCCGGTGTTGCTTCCGTATCAAATGTCACCGGTTCTAGCTTTGACATTCAATTTAAAAACTGGCCCTATATCGGCGGTACCCATGCACAAGAAACCGTATCTTATATGGTGATTGAAAGAGGTCGCCATATCATGGCTGACGGCAGTATATGGGAAGCTGAATCTTTCACTCAAAGCCAAGGAAATAAAAATATTTTCTTTCTTGATGAGTTCCCACATGCCCCTAAACTGCTAATCACCCCACAAACTCAAAATGAAGCTGAGGCTTTTGTCTCTAGAGCGTGGAGCGTGACCAATAAATCTTTTGGCGCCCATTTGAGCGAACAAGAAAATGCTGCCGGTCACGGCGATGAAAGCATCGGTTACCTTGCCATCTACAGCAGTGTAAATAGCGGCAATATCGGCGGTGGGTCTATATATACCTTAAATAGCGAAGGCATTAATGAAGACGGTTACTCAACATTTTTAGGTAACATAGTGGTGCAAGAGGAGCAGGCGGGAGATGCAGAAGTCGACCATGCGATGGAAGTTATCAGTATTTTGACTTTTGAAAACCATATTTTTGCTTCAGACAATAGCCGATATGGTGGTGATACCATTAGTTTGCGTCTTGAACCTTTTGCTGCTAGCTCTCTTGTTTTGACCACAGGTGAAAGAACCGGTGTCAATGGCAATATTGCATTGTTGGGATCAAACGGTTTAACTCAAGCGAGTTATACCGCCAGTGATACCTATTCCCAGGATATTCCAGCAGGTGGATTTGATGGTTACAATTCTTCAACTCTGATAAATGCTGACTCATCTGGTAAAAAATACCGTGGCATCTGGTTGAGCCTTTATGGCTATAACGAACAGTGGTTGCAGGTTGCCTTCGAGCAGCAAGCTTATGTGACTGGGTTTGGCGTATTCTTGTATTCTGGTGCCAATACTCCGGGCATGGGTGTTAAGGATGTTACCTTACAAGTGTCAGATGATAATGTCATCTTTAGAGACCATGAGTCATTTACGCTAGTTAAGTCACTAGAACAATATATCACCTTGTCTGAGCCTGCCATCGGCAAATACGTTCGATTAGTCTCTCATAATACCCAAGGTCATAGTTATGTTGATATTGCTGAATTGGAATATTACGGCAGCTTTGTGGTTAGTGGTGAATTACCGCCGGTAGAAGAACCAACGCCACCGCCGACAAATCACATTAGCTGTGCCACCATTAAAGCGGGTTCAAGTACTGCTGCAAGTGGAATATATCAAATTGATCCGGATGGTACTGACGGTTTAGCGCCATTTGATGCTTACTGTGAAATGGATTTACAGGGCGGTGGTTGGATGTTAGTGGCAAATCACGTTGATGGCCTTAGTGCTATCGTTGAAAGTGAAATTGTTAGCCCGACCGCGTTCACTGTGCTACCAGATGCTAAATGGCAGGCGATTATGAATAACATGTCGACTGGCATGATGTTTGTTGATGAAAATGCTCAAGTATCAACGTTGAGTAGAGCCAAGCTGATTAGTGGTAACTGCCAATCGATTTCTGATACCGCCAGTTTATCTAACCCGCCTGTGCCATACGACAGTGGGCTTATTTGGCAATCTGAAGGTAGTGGTTGTACGTTAACCGGTTTGGATTACTCATTTATCAGTTTCGGTATACAATCAACGTCAAGAGGGTCAAATTACCTGACCATTGGCGCGGCATTGTATCAGCACAATACTAAATTCGACATTTGGCCATATACAGATGTTCGTTATAGTGGCGCGGAACAAGATGAATTGCTTTACTATGTAAAATAACAGCGTCAGATTGGATAAAAGCACGGCATTATTGTCGTGCTTTTTGCTAAGAGCCGGGCGTGTGAGTTTCCTCAGCACACGGCTCAACCCTACGATTTTATTTTACTACTGTGTCTGCCTTTTTCTTCTTGCCGTACATCAAACTCTTCATCATTATCCCAGCGTTTATGCGTGCCTAGCACTAGCCCCACGCCGAGTTCAGCATGAGACAGTCACTTTGTCAGGTCAACATTTATTGAATATAAATAAACCGATAAAGGTCTTTTCAAAGCTACTGTTGTTAGGGTCGATCGCAAAACTCATTTTGTGTTATTCTCTGGGGCGAAATTTTAGAGGAGGTATTTGATGCAAGTCGAACGACGATATGGCAAAAACAACAAAACGATTTTATGTAATGTGCCGCCGATGCTGCCACTAACACTACTGGTTCTCGTTGGCTCAATGTTGCTATTGGCTTATTTATATCAATATCCACTCAGTGAGGGTTCTGATAATGGACCCGCCAACATCCAAACACAACACGCCCAAGTTTCCACTTTACAATCGCAACAAAACAAATCCTCTGTGCCAGCCAAAGTAACACCGGTTAATTGTCGAAATAACCTCATACCGAATCCGGACAAGACTGCGTGGCAACAATCCCAAAAATCCTACATTAAAACCCAACTTATTGATTTAGAACGTCAGGGCGTTAGCGAGAATGTTTTGGACAGAGTTGCCATTGATACAAGCATTGGCTTATTTAGAGGCCGTAATCTACGCCATGGCAGCGCCGATGATCTTAAAAAGCCATTTTATTATGAAGGTGAGGTATTTTTTGCCAAACCCGGAGTGTACTTAAAATTACGAAAACAACTTGAGGCGGGAGAATTTTCTGAAATAGTTAAAAGCGTTAAAGCTAAGGTGTACGATCCTAACGCCTACTATGTGGGCAAACTGAAAATGGCTCCTCTGCTCAGCTTTATTTTGGAATTTGCCCATGATAATCAGGTTGTATTGATTGATGAACTGATTGACAGTGGCATAGCGGTTACTTATTTGGATTTGGTGACGGTTACCCGCTTAAATATGCCCGAGGCGACAGTCAATAGACTGTATTTATCAAGTGATTTACAGGCCGACAAACTGTTAAAAAAATTTGGCAAGTATACCTCATTGGCTTTATTGGCCATTCAGGCTAATAACACCCAATTAGCCCGTTATTGGATCAATATGGGAAGTCCTTTACAGCCCGATTTATTCTACGATAATGGGTTGGACCTGTTGGTAAAAAGTAGCGATGGTTTTAGCCAAGCAGCTCTGGATTCATTGTTTGAACAAATGATGCTCAAAGGGATTGTGCCATATTGGCCTGCAACTTATAAAAAATTGGCAGGGATAATTTCACCAACGCTTTTCAATCAATATAAAAACAAACTCATCAAAACAACTGGACCATTGTCGTTGTTACAGCTTAAGGAGGTTCAATCTATCGTCCATCGCATTCATACCAATGTACTGGATGGTGTGGTTAATTTCGAGCTTGGGACGCAGCCAGAGCATCAATGTTTTACCCGCTTAGCTAAGAAGTTAACTAAATTTGCGATGCGCAAAAAGCCGAAGAAGAAACCGATTAAACATAAACCAGAAATTGATAATGACGAAAAAATAGCAAAAATGACGATAGCAGAACAAATAGCCAAAGCGAAAAACCTGTTCAGTAAAGACCAAGACATTGAAGCCTGGCTGGCCCAAGAACAAGGGTTGGAAAATAAACAAGCAGTAGAAAGCTTTCGCAGACAACAGACGGCTGAACTGGCCAAAGCATTCAGACAGCAATTTGAAGGGTCTTCGTCATTTGTGCAAGCGCAAACGTCTATGACTCAGATGTACCAGTTGGCCAATGATGGAAAATGGCAAGAAGCAGTAAACATGCTTAATCAGCTTGATATAACCGACGAAGATGCTATTACAACGCTGTTGGTGCTGGCATTAAATAGCAAGGCAGATTTTGCAACCATCAAACAATTATTAGATAAAGGTGCAAAGCTGCT
>JBLGCB010000517.1:0-4614 GCA_047617105.1 Phenylobacterium sp.
TTTGTACTGTTCGGCAAACACTTACCCACCAGCTTAAAGTTGTTCTTATTGTCTGTGGCCATTATCGATGATATTGGCGCGGTGATTATTATTGCGCTGTTTTATTCACAAGATTTGGCCATCAATTCATTGGTGATTGCAGCTATCGGCTTGGTATCGTTATTTATCTTCAATCGTCTCCAACTCGAAAATAAAACACCGTTTATTTTGGTTTCGATTGTGGTTTGGGCAGCAGTGTTAAAATCTGGTGTCCATGCGACCCTCGCTGGTTTTGCCGTCGCTTGGTTTATTCCTATGGCAGCAGATAAAGAAAAATCGATGAGTTACCAAATTGAACATGGCTTACACCCTTGGATTGCATTTTTTGTCTTGCCATTGTTCGCCTTTGCCAACGCAGGGGTCAGTCTTACTGGCGCACCAGTGAATGAACTGTTTACCCCGGTTTCAATCGGCATCATCTGTGGTTTGTTCATCGGCAAGCAAATGGGCATATTTGCGACCTGTTATATCGCGGTGAAGTTAAAGCTTTGTAGTCTACCCAAAGACGCCACGTGGTCGCAGTTATACGGGGTATGTTTACTGTGTGGTGTTGGTTTTACCATGAGTCTGTTTATTGGCTCCCTTGCCTTTGAAGAACAAGGTCTTGGTTACCAAACCCAAGTAAAAGTAGGCGTATTGGTCGGCTCGTTACTGTCAGCAATCGCAGGTGCATTGTTATTGCGCAGGTCAACCAAACAACTGCTCGCAGACAAACACGCCAGCCAAGACAAACTAAATTTAGCAAAAGTTTAATGATTAACACTCAACAAAAACGTTAAAGAGGAACATATTATGGAATTATCAGTCACTGGTCTAAATATCGATTTAACCAACGAAAGCCGAACCGATATCAAACAAAAAACCCGCCAAATGTTCACTAAAGTATGTGACAGTGTGCAACGCATTAAAGTGGTTATTAATGATATTAATGGCCCAAAAGGCGGCAAAGACATGAATTGCCGGGTGATCATTCACGCCAAGGGGATGCCAGATATTATCGTCTCAGACAATCAAACCACAGTGCTGGCAGCGGTCAATATTGCGCTATCACGAGCCAAAACAACCTTGCTGAGAAAGGTCAAACGCAAGCAACAGAATCAACCGAACAGAATGGCAAAGCATAGGGTTGAAGACGTAACAGAACAAGATGTGACTCAGTAATCACTTATCAACAATTAGAAGGATCACAATGATGCAAAACACCCAAGCAACTCATGAAAACAGCCGGCAAGAGGGTTTATTATCGCAAAGCGTGGCACAAAATAAGGTGCTGAAAAATACCTATGCTTTATTGGCGATGACCTTAGTGTTTAGTGCCTTCAGCGCTGGAATGAGTATGTTCTTAAATCTGCCTCACCCCGGTATGATCATTACCCTGGTTGGCTATTTTGGTTTATTGTTTTTAACCAATAAATATCAAGACCAGGCGTTAGGGTTGGTTTTTGTTTTCGCTTTAACCGGCTTTATGGGCATAACCCTGGGGCCGATGCTCAACAGTTATTGGGCCATGGCACCGCAAGTGGTGTTAAAAGCCCTAGGCTCAACGGCAGTTATTTTCTTTGGCCTCAGTGCCTATGCCTTGACCACCAAAAAGAACTTTAACTTTATGGGATCGTTTATATTTGTCGGTATCTTGGTGGCCTTTGTTGCCGGGTTAGCCGCAATATTTTTGCAAATGCCTGCGCTGAGCTTGGCTGTTTCTGCGATGTTTGTACTGCTGATGTCAGGGCTGATTCTCTATCAAACCAGTGAAATTATTCACGGCGGAGAAACCAATTATATCAGCGCGACAGTCACCCTATTTGTCAGCATTTTTAATCTGTTTACCAGCCTGCTGCATTTGTTTGGTTTTAGCCAATCTGAATAAGGACCTCACCCATTTCGACAGCATGTCGGCACGATAGCCTGTTCTATCGTGCCGCTACTCGTTTTCAGCGACTTCGAGGAGATACCCGCTATGTTTGCCATCTATACACCCAATGGAAGAACTTTCTCAGGACCACTTGAAACTCTTCGCCAAATTGAACAACCTCAAGCCACCAATGCCACGCGTAAACATCAAGATATTAACGATTCGCAGAGTTTCAGTGAAAAAAACTTTACCGTTACCCCCAAAGCGATTGACGCTTATCGTAAAACCATTAAGCAACCCCAACAAAACAAAGAACCGATATATCACGCCTATCAAGTGATGACGACACACGTTCATGCGTTATCAGCCAATAGTTCGCTTAAAACAACCATTGGCCAGTTTCAACAACATCCATTTCACGAGTTTCCCATCATCGACAGCAACTACCAATTAATTGGTCGCTTATCGCGGCATCAGTTGTAAGACCGCATTATAGATACTGGCGCGATTTATGATAAGAGTACGAAAAACAAAACCATCGCTCAGTTGTTTTTGAATGGTGATTCTAAGGTATATGCCACCGAACCAGTAACTGATATCAGGCGTATCGCAGGATTAATGATTGAGAAAGCATTACATACTATGCCCATTATAGAAAATGGCGGAAAGATTGTTGGCATCATTTCTCGAACTGACATCATCAAGGCGGTGATGACAGAACCGCCTTTATCTTTGTGGTGTTAAGCCATCTGATGACTAAGACTGTCAAAGTCTTTGGCCAAATAATTAATATGACCTAGTTTGCGTTGCTCACGGATGAGCTTGTTATACCAATACAATTTCGACGATTTTGATAATACGTCGAGCGGTGGTTTTTCTATGCCCACCAGGTTGACCATACCAGCGATACCCAACAGCTCAGTACTGCCCAAAGCCGAACCGCCAATGGCACGAAGATGATTTTCAAACTGACAGGTTAAGCTGCCCACTTGCGTCCAATGGCCACTATTATGCACCCGAGGAGCCAGTTCATTGACAATCAATTCACCCTCAACCATAAAACATTCCATCGCCAACACCCCGACATAATCTAACTCAATCAGCAGCTTTTCCATATTCGCCTGCGCCAGTTGAACGGTCTGTTCAGGGATGTGTAATGCCGGTGCAATTGAACGTTTTAACATGCCGTTTTCATTGCTATTTTCAGTTAACGGATAGTGGATAATTTCTCCGCCCACGCTTCTGGCCGAAATCAAAGAGACTTCTTTTTCAAACGGTAACCAGGCTTCAATAATGTATTCACTGAGAGCGCTATTTTGCTGTGCATCTTGAGCCACCATCAAATCAAACTGTTCAACATCTTCTGGGGTCTTTAATAACCATTGGTTTTTACCATCATAACCTTCACGACAAGACTTAACCACCAACGGCAAATCTAACTGTTGCATCGCCTGGCGCGCACAAATGCCATACAAATAAGGCGAGGTTGCAATCGACAAGCTGGTCAGTAATCGTTTTTGACTGTGCCGATGCTGGCAAGTCTTAATGGCGCTCACCTTGGGATAAATAGGGCAAAATAAATTTAAAGCGGCTAACAAATCACTGTTTACATGCTCTTTTTCAATGGTGATGTGATCGGGTTCACCCAGCGCCTGATATAACGTGGCGGTGTCGTCAACAGACTGCCAAACAGCGTCTAGCCCGACCACATGACCCAGCCCATCGACACAACGGGTATCTTGGTCTTTGTTATCATTAAGAAAACTAAACTTAATGCCCATAGGAATGCCGGCCAATGCCAGCATTCTAGACAATTGCCCACATCCGACAATGGCAATATGCATTATTTGACCTCCCAAGACACTTGCGCCGTTTGGTTTTCACGCCATAACTTTAATTTTTCCCTGACGCCCTCATCAACCAGACTGAGCATCTGTGCAGCCATAAGGCCGGCATTAAAGGCACCTGACTCGCCAATCGACTGAGTCGCCACCGCAACACCTTTTGGCATCTGGACAATAGACAACAGACTATCTAAACCCTGTAAGTTTTTTGAACTCACTGGCACACCAATCACTGGCAGCCAGGTCAATGCCGCGGTCATGCCCGGCAAATGTGCCGCCCCGCCAGCACCGGCAATAATCACGTTATAATGATCTTCAGCGGTTTGGGCAAATTCATATAACCTGCTTGGTGTTCTATGGGCCGAGACAACCATGCAATGGTAAGAAATGTCTAACTGATCAAGGACATGGGTGGCATATTCCATCACTGGCCAATCTGATTGCGAACCCATCATAATGGCCACTTTTAGTTTTTTCATAATATTATCCTGATATCCATTGAGTAATGACGCTGTAAACTGGAATGCCCACTAAGACATTAAAAGGAAAGGTGATGCCTAACGACGTACTGATCGATAAACTGTGATTGGCATCGGGCAAAAGCGCCAAGTAGAAAAAACGTAATGCTGACGTCTATTTGCATTAATATTACCTCATGGTTCGAGGATTTCTCACACCAGTTTGGCTAGATTGTATCGGCAGTAACCGTGGTTGGTTGCTCACTTGCCCTTGCTTGGCTGTCAACATGGTCAGCACCGTCAGTGAGGTTAAAGCAACACCGACGCTGAACAAACCGACGCCTGCGGGGTCTATTTGCGTGATTAAAGCACCCAATACACTGATGGCAACGCCTACCACCAAGTTAAATTTAAACTGAAG
>JBLGCB010000518.1:0-4598 GCA_047617105.1 Phenylobacterium sp.
CTGGTAATTTTATTATACAATAACAGTATGACTACGTGTAATGAGCTTGCTATCTATAATTTGTGCGCTACAATAATATGATTAATGGATAAATAACCAGTGGGTTGCTCAATGGGCACATTATTAGCATTTTTCATCACCAGTTTAATTACACTTAGTCTTGGTTTGGTCATTGAAACGAGCATTACACCCGTTGGAGTGACTGCTCAAATGATCCATTTTGCAGTTTGGCCATTGTTTTTGACTACCGTCATTGCGGGGGCTTGCGGCGGTTTTGTCCATGCTTTGGAAGATAATAGCACTCACGAAATTAAGATGCCGTTTCATGGCCAGCAGGTCGATTCGGGCGTGTGGGGACATATTTTTATTGGTATTTGTGGTGCTATTGTTGCGCTTGCAGTTATGGCGGCTGTTTTTGGTTTGAAACTTGAAAATATTTTGGCCCAATCTGATGCTCAAAGCGAAATGTTAAAGACAGCATTTTATGTGGCCGCGATAAGCATTGTGGGTGGCTATTCTGGTTTGCCGATTATCTCTGTAGTGAGTAATGCGGCGTTAAAGAAAGTCCAGCGGCAAGTCGAAGAGCTGGAAACATCAGATATTAAACAAACGAAAAAGTTATCAGAGGCTTGGAGAGTTAGACGCTGCATGGGAGCATGTTGGTGTTTCTTTGAGGCTAAAAAAATCCAGATTGGGGTATTTCAATTTGGCCTGTTATGCCAATTTACTTGGCAAGCCGATAAGTGAGGTCTGTGAGGCGATTGATAACGCATGGCGTTATTCTGAATCGATAACAGATAAGAAAGGACTCGTCTATGATTTGCAAACCGATGGGGACTTTGCTAATGTCAGGGGGAATGATGTTAAATTTGATCAAATGCTCAGACAGTATGAATCTGAATTGTTGGGTTTGGAGAAATAGAATGAAAAAGATTACATGTATATTTAAATTTAGCGTTTCTGATCGCTGGCCGTGTTTGTAAACGCCACTGTATTGTATCGCTGATCTGTTGCCGACCAGTCCAACGGATTGCCAATAAGCCCCCTGTTTGAATTCATTTCATCAGGGGGCTTTTTTGTTTTCGCTTATCAGTCATAGGCTACAGGTGTTATAGCGTGTGTATAGTTTGTGATGCTGGTTTTTGCTAAAGTCGTGCTAGGCTATGTAATATTAGAAACCATCTTACCAAGTTTCTAATCAATGTCATTTAACACGTATTTATACACTAACTAGTTATCGTCCAGAAACTCACATCCCTGTGAGATTTCTGGAGAAAGCTACGTTTAAGCAAGTGAAACTACGCTTACATTTCAACAAGTTGAAATGACGGCACATCCGTGTACCGCATAGCCAGTGCCATAAAACTTCGTTTTAAGACGGGCACTAACTAAAAAGCAATAGGAGAAACAACATGGCGACTCATACGATAATACTATTTCTTGAAGGCGAATTATTAAAAATATTTCCTGTGCAGACTCATCTACAATCTGGTGATACTGTGACATTTCAAGCGCAGGACGAGGTTGGGCAATTGCGTTTTGAAGGGGGCAGGAACCCTATGGAACAGTTGAAGTTTCCGATGAATATCACTAAAGGGATGGTTGTGACTGGACAGGTTGTCGGTGTACCTAGCGAAACATTTCAACTTACTTTTGGCAATCAATCTGGTCAAAAGGTAAGGGCCTACGAACCTACTGGCACCATTGTGATTGATGATTAACCTCGTTTGAACTGTCATTAATGACTGACAGCCAGCAAGGCCGGGTAATGTTGTTGCAACTGCTCATTCAGTTGAGTGATCTGTATATTGATCCTGGCTTTGGTCTGTGCCGCCAACGTGACCTCAACCCCTTGTGCCCTCTTAACCTCAACTTCAACCTCAATCGCTTGGTGCCAACGCTGTAAATGTTCGCGACGATAAAGCCATAATACCGATGGGGGATATTGTTTAATGGCATTAAAGTAGTGTTCTGCTGGTAAATAACGACCACTTTGAGAGTGCCACTGCGCGATGGCCAACAAGCTGGTTTCGCCAGCGGGCAGGGTATCAATGTCTGCCTGGGTTATCTTGGCCCAGTTGTTGTTGAGCAGTTGTAGTAAAACATGGGCGGTACGGCTCCTTGCTGATGAAGTGTTAGTATTGTTAGTATTGTGTAATGCTTGGCGATATTGCGTTGGTTTGGCGATGGCAGAGCCTGCCTTAAAATAGTCCAATTGCTGTTCTAGTTGGTATAACCATGACCGATTATCTGATAGTAAGGCATTATCAGTATAAGTCACCATGGCCTGTTCCAGCGCGATTTTACTTTGTGCCAAAATATCTTGGTAAGGTAAACCTTGCTGCCAATGGGTCATGGCTTGTCGTCCGGCAAGGTTAACCTTTTCCACCACCACATAAGGGTGGCCGGGTTGTAATTTTTCGGCTACCGATAAATATTGTGTGGCCTGGCGTAGTTCTTCGTTATAGCCAATTAACAGCACCTGGTTCACTCGAGCCAATTTGCGATAACATACCGCCAAACTGTAATTAAGGACAAAGTGTTTGGGGTTAAGGTTTAGTGCGCTTTTATATCGTTCAATGGCCTGTTTGAGCTTTTGCTGTGCCATGACCGGAGTGACAAACTCAGACCAGCGCATATAAGCCAATCCGGCATTACTTCGAGCGCCTATCCTTTGAGGTTGTAATATACTGGCTTGGGCAAAGGCGTTAATGGCTTGGTTAAAGTGCTGATTGCTTTGCTGGCTTAGTTGAAGGCTTAGTTGAAGGTTTAGTTGAAGGTTTAGTTGAAGGTTTAGTGTCAGGTTTTGAGTTGGTGATTTATGATTCAATAAATCGACTTGCTGTTGTTTGGCGTGATTAATTGCGATGGTTTGCAGCAAATTGGCGTAGCTGTTATAGAAATAGTAATCTCGCTGTTGGGTCTCAATGCGGTCAAAGGCCTCGATGGCGGTGGTAAAGGCGGGCGCAACCGCATCGGCCCCCCGGTCCTGCAACAGCTTTATTTTTTTAAAGTAGGTCAAACCAAGCGCCAATAAAACATCGGCATTATCAGCACTGTGGCTTAATGCCAGCTGCAACTGCTCAATGGCCTGTTGCTGCGTGGTGATGGGCTGACCAGTACGTTGATCTTCATATTCTCCTTTTCTCGATAATAACTGGCCTTTATGAAAATACGCTTGGTAATGATTCGGTGCGATGGTGATGGCATTGTCGGCTAATGCCATCGATTGGCGATAGGTATTGATAAAATCATGCTGTTGACCATATAAATCATTGGTTAACAAACGAAAATAAACTGCCAACGGTTTTAATTGCAATTGTAAGTCGGAGTGTCCTAACTGTAAGGCTTTATCATAGTGTTGTAATGCCTGGCTGGCATATTGTTGTACTTGTTGGTCTTGATGGGTTGCACCAGCGATTTCAGCTTTAGATAAATAAATATCGCCACGTAACAGATGATGCTGATAAAACCATACCGGTAAATCTTGGCTTTGTGCCAAAGTGGCCAACGCTATATCTTCGTCACCTTGATAGTATTGCAGCATGGCTTTGGCGTAGGATTGGTAAGGAGAGCCTGCCATACCTTGTTCGAGATACGCTATCGCGGGTTGGCGATGTTGAACATCGAGCAGTGCCATTCTGTCTTTGCGCGCCGAGCGGCTGCTGATGTTTTGGATAATGGCCTTTTGCCGTTGATAAATCGCGCCGTGGCTCAGTGCCAGATTATAGGCGACGCGGGTTTGTTGAAAACCGCCACGCCATGCCTGTTGCAGGTTGGCCAATGCTAAATCGTATTGTTGCAGCGCATAATACATTCGGCCAATGGCATAATGGCCCGGTCCTTTAGCGATGTCGCCGATGGTGGTTATTTCGCGATTGAGGGCGGTAATTTGTTGTTGCCATTGGTGTGTTTCGGCGCTGATATCATGGCGTGGCGACATTTTGCTTAGTTGTACTTTGGCTTCGAGGCTTTCTACTCGTCCGGTAAAGGTGGCGATCAAATTTTCGCGTATTTGCTGTTGGTGTTGCTGGTATTGTTGCCATACCAATTCTGTGATACCAACCCCACCGAGTAACACCATTAACAGCACTGGCCATTTGTGTTTCAGCAGTTTCTTTTTTAGCCAGTAGCTTTTGTTGGATAAGCTCAATACTGGTTCACCGCTTAAGTAACGCAGTAACTCTTCATTCACTTGCCGAGCTGATTGATAGCGATGTTGACGCTTGGGTTGCATACACTTGTTGATAATGGCTTGTAAATCTGGTGGCAGGTGATGCCATTGTGGGTTGTCAAATGCGCTGGCCGGGTGCGGATTCATTTTTACCGATTGGGGCAGCAATCCGGTCAGTAATTGATATAAGGTCGCACCAAAACTATAAACATCACTTCTGCGATCAAGTGGCATACTGTGCCATTGTTCTGGCGACATAAATGCTGGGGTGCCTATGATTTTTGACCCTTGTGTGTCATTTGCTCCGACGGTACTTTTTGGTAGAGTGCTTTTTATTACCGTGATTGGCTCCTCGTCATGATTATTGTCATGGTGATCATCGGCAAGACCAAAGTCCACCATATAAGGTTGGATCCCGTGTTCA
>JBLGCB010000519.1:0-4593 GCA_047617105.1 Phenylobacterium sp.
GAAGTTAAGGTAAGACGCCACGGTGATTAATTTATAATTGACGGATTGTGCCGCCTGTGCGCTGAAAGTGACCGTTATGGCCAACAATATCGCGGTGAATTTATTTTTCATTTACTCTCTTTGTGCCCCGGCCCGTAATGTTCAGTAATCTAAAGGAGGACGGCAATTTTAAATATGCCAACCTCCTGACACACTCTAATCGTAAACCCTCTGATTTTCAAGAATTTTGTCATTGAGTTAAGCCGTATAATGCTTCGATCTGACGATAACGCTTCTAGTTATGAAAAAAACCAATAACACACCCCGATAGCCGTCACAATACCCGCTAAGTCGGCGATTAAACCACAAGGAATGGCATGGCGCGTATGCTTGATGCCCACCGCACCAAAGTATACCGCAATCACATAAAAAGTGGTTTCGGTTGAGCCTTGTATTGTCGACGCTACCCGGCCAACAAAAGAATCGGCACCGTGGGTATTCATGGTTTCAATCATCATTGCTCTGGCACCACTACCACTAAAAGGTTTCATTAACGCCGTCGGCAGTGCATCGACAAACCCAGTATCAAAACCAATAGCCGCCACTACTACAGTGATGCCATCGACGACCATGCCCAGCACCCCACTCGCCCGCAACGCCGCAATCGCCACTAACATTGCCAACAAATAGGGAATAAGTGAAATCGACAGGCCAAAACCTTCTTTTGCCCCATCAACAAAGGTCTCATATACATTGACCTTTTTTAAATCAGCAATCACTAGGCACAAGACAATAAAACTCAAAATCAACGCATTACTGATTAGCGCCGATTGCTGGCTTAACTGCGTCGTCGTTAAAGCAGCCAGATAAGTGATTAAACCGCCCACTAAACCGAAGAACAATGAAAAATAGCCAAAAGTCACCCAATCGTATAAACGCAAACGCTGTACCCACGATACCGCTAGCAGGCCAACAAAAGTCGACGCAGCGGTCGCCAATAAAATGGGAATGAATACATCTGTCGCCTGTGCCGCGCCCTGTTGAGCACGATAAACAAACACTGCGATAGGAAACAAGGTCACCGAGGAGGTATTGAGCACCAAAAACAAGATTTGTGCATTGCTGGCGGTCGTTGGGTCGGCACTGTTTAGAGTTTGCAGGTCTTTCATCGCCCGAATGCCCATCGGCGTGGCGGCATTGTCGAGTCCTAACATATTGGCTGACAAGTTCAGGGTAATGCTGCCCAATGCCGGATGGTTCGGCGGCACATCTGGCATTAAACGTTTAAACAGTGGTGCCAGCGTCCAGGCCAGTTTTTCAACCATGCCGGCTTTTTCAGCCACTTTAAGCATACCAAGCCAAAAACTCAACGCACCAACCAAGCCAATCGCAATATTGACCGAGGTTGTAGACATGGCAAATACTGCACTGACGATACGTTCAAATACCAGCACATCACCACCAATCAGCCATTGATAACAAGCACTGATAAAAGTAATGACAAAAAACCACAGCCAGAGTTTATTGAGCAAAGTGATACCTTTTGATTAGGTGGTAGTAGGAATAAAACTCGAAGCTTGCTATGGAATGGCGTAGGGTGGTCACGTATTTTGTGCCCACGCGTAACCTTGCAGCCATAAGCAGGCCCTGCTTAAAAGCATATGCCATGGTTCGGATCTTCCTGCGTATATTCAGATGTTATTTATGAATCCTAAGGAGCCATCATTAAATAACATCCGAAAGTGAGCCGCTATCTAGGAGACCTCAATGTTCAGGGCCTGCCTTTGGCTGGTGCGTCACGCGTGGGCACAAAAAGCGTGACCACCCTACGCCATTCCATAGCAAGTTTCGGACTTTATTTAATTACCATCCCTAAGTATAGACAACTGATTTTAAAGCGTTTTAAATTTTTTCTCTCATTTAACTAAAATATTTCATTTCTTGGCTGTTTTTTCAGAAATTGTCTTCTACACTTAAGTCATAAATTACTTCTGCCGTTGAACCTTATGTTCTAAATCGTGTTGTATAAAGTTGACAACCGTGGCACGCAGAGTCATTTGTATTTTGGTTTGCTTGGTTCTTGAATAGAACCACTTTGTTTGACCCGGAACTTGTTTCCGGGTTTTTTATGTCTCAAATAAAATTCTTCCTTGCAATTTCAAAGATAGCCACTAGTATTCAATATAACATCTAATATCCAGTACAACATAAAAACAAAAGGCACAATCTATCATGAAAAAACGATTAATCGGCCCCATCGCGGGCATAGGTCTGCTCAGCTTGGCGTTTTGTTCGTCGGCAATGGCCAACCAAGAGACTTACTTAAGCGGTAAGTATACGCTCATTGATACCTCACCCATCAATATCATTGAGCAACAAATCAACCAGCAAGATGTACAAACCGAAGTCACCGCCGCCGGGGTTCAACCGCTTTACCAAAGTTTTGTTGAGCATTATTCAGCATTTATGAACAAAACAACCCAAGGTGTAGTGGATTTTGAGTTTATTATGTCGGCACAAAACAGCCAAACAGCACAGCAACTTCAATACCTGTTTCGTCGAGCTATTGATGAAAAGTTACCTCTTGATGCCTTTGCTGATTTTGGCATTACCCGAGATGATAATAACCATTACTACATAGACCTGAAAACCCATCCGCATCTGGCTTTGCCTGCACAGTTGTTTGGAGTAATATTCGGTGGTAGCCATATGTTCTTGAATTCATCAGCCCTGATTTCAAGAGGATTCACTAAGAAGGATAGCTTGGTCTTGAAAAATTATATGAAGCAGTTTGATGCTGATTATATGGAAAAAGAATCTAGTCACGTTCAAGCGGCCCTTTTGTACCATCGACTAAGTCATTTACAAGCCACTGTGGCGTCAAAATCCATTTTAGACCCTGATTATTATCGTCATCAGTTTGAGCAACAAAATGCGATGTATTTTTCTACCATGAATAACAAGTGGAGAAATTGGGGGCTAAAGTTACTTAGTCAGTTTGAACCTCAAGCCAGGCGAATATTGCAATCCTACCTAGTTGAAAAGTTAAGTAGTAGCATAAAAATCTCCGCATCAGAAAACCAAACCGATCGACTTGAAAAGAACATCGTCGGCAAAGACGTAGCGCAAAGACTTAAAACCGTACTGATCGAAGAATTCAAGGAGGAGAATTTACAATGAGACTTTTTACATTGACGTTAATCGTAGCTGTTAGCAATAACGCATTTGCTGACAGTGATGCCATAGCCACTACCTTTTTAGAGCATGTAAATGGTAGTAATAAGATAACAACCTACGGAGAGGTAAAGGGTACTTCAACTGTTGGTGTTGATAACATGAAATTATCCCTTGGTTATACGCTCAATTGTCCTGGTTACCCAAATGATATTTATTCATTCACAAAAGAAACTATAAAATCAGTTCCCTGGTATGACTCAATAAAAAACCATTCACTTGCGGTGACCAATTTACAAGATGGCGCTGCTTATGCTGACGGTTACCCAATGTTCGACGCATGGACGGCTGTCAATACAACAAAAACCAATGTCAATTGTAGGATTGATATCAAAGGTATCGGCGGTTTTTCTGATAGCATCATTGGTGGTGGTATTTCTGGCTTTGGATTCGGCATCTCCGTAAACTATGCGGGTACAGTCCAAACAGTAACTCATATTTCTAGTTATGTAGTTGCAATGACGCCCATCATTGGGCAACACGGGCCTGGACACTGTGTATATGCTTGCGATGATGAAGGCTCGACCCCTTTGGTGATTGACCTTGGTCAGGATGGCATCCATTTTGGTGCTGCTGGTGTTGGCGTTTATTTTGATATTAATGCCGATGCACAGCAAAATTACCTTCAATGGGTGGCAATCGATGGTAATGAAGCCTTTGTGGTGAGAGATCTCAATGGTAATGGCATCGTTGATGATGGTAGTGAGCTATTTGGTATTGGCACTGATATGGTTCAACAAACCCGACCACTAAAGAATGGTGGGCTTACACCAATAGATAATCCGTCCAGTAATGATAGTAACAAAGCGCTCAACGGGTTTATTGCACTGGCGCAACACGACTTACCCGCCCTTGGCGGCACCAATGATGGTTTTATTGCTGCCGATGATGCTATATGGCCTGAATTGGCATTATGGCTAGACCTAAACGCTGATGGCATATCAAGCAGCGATGAAATGCTGTCTTTGCAGTCTTATGGTATTACCCATTTAGATATCACACCTAAGGAAAATAATCGCACCGACGCCGCCGGAAATTGGATACCCTTGTGGTCTTGGGCAACCAATCGCGATAAAAAACAACAAAACAAATACAAGATGGTCGATGTTTACTTTAAAAACCTGTAATTCTATTTTGTTTAACCCGGGACTTGTTTCCGGGTTTTTTATGTCCGAAAAAATTATCATTTGCAAATTCACCAATCGCCATCAATACTTTAATTTCATCACTGATTCTGATACAGCATAAAAATAAAACCTGCATTCAACTAATAAGTGCAATTCATTTTTTCCAGGACAAAGAACGGCCAGCTGATGTATCATCCCGGCTTTCCTGTCCGACCAAAGATGAGAGAGCTTATGAGAAAATACAGTCAGCTGA
>JBLGCB010000520.1:0-4548 GCA_047617105.1 Phenylobacterium sp.
GACTGGTCAGAGATATAATTGAGCTTTAACCATTGGTCTAGCGAAGGATGTTGACCACGGCAAAACACCGGGCAACCGACATCACTTAAATCAAATTCGGTGGGTTTGGTGGCAGCATTTATCAGTGAGTTGTGCGCGCCAGTGACATCAAAATCAATGGCACCAAAGGCGACAAAATTACTGATGGCGATGGTGGAAGGGTCGCCACTCATCACGCCGGTAGGGCCGGAGTTGTGAGTCCAGCGATCCCATACCCCACCATATTGCTGTGCCTGATTGAATAGCGACTGGGCGATATCACTGCCACGTTTGGCGTCGAGCAGGGTCACTAACTGTAGTTGTGAACGATAAACGTCCCAGCCAGAGAAGTTGGCATACTGCGAATGTTGATTCGCGTTGGTTTTTTGCACCTTTTGGTCAAAACCCCAATATTCACCGTTAACATCACTAAAGATATTGGGGTGAAATTGGGCATGAAACAGCGCGGTATAAAAAGTGGTTAGTTGACTTTTATGGTCTGAAACCACTTTGACTTTACTTAAGCTGTCATTCCACTGGTCATAAGCGTGAGAACGAACGGTGGTGAAGTCTTTGTAGGAATTAGCATGGCCGGGCTGTTCTACCGCGAGGTTTTCACGAGCATTTGCCAAGCTGACATAAGAGATGCCCACTTGCATGGTGACCGTATTGCCATTTGCTCGGTCCGTAGGCAGGTGTAGGTCAACCCAAACCCCTGAACCTTTGCCCAGTTTTGGAATGCCTTTTTCACCATAACCCATGCCCCCTTGTGCGCTGGTGGCATTGGGCATTACTTTATCATCTTGCCAGCTACCCGAGCCGGTGATCTCGGTGTTGAGTTTGGCGACGAAGTGCAGGGTATAATAATCACGGCGATTATACTCACCGAGATATCCGCAGAAATTACCGCTGGTGACAGAACCGGTGATCTCACCTTTTTCGATGTCGACCTTAGTCGATGCATTGCCGCTGCCCAGTTGGGAATAGGCGGTTCTAAACAATAATTTGGCTTGTTCAGGATTATCGTAAGTAAAACGCGCGATACCGCTGCGGGCGGTGGCACTGAGTTCGACATTGACGCCGTTATCCATTTTTACCTGGTAATAGCCAGGGATGGCCGTTTCATTGTCATGACTAAAACCGGCGCTGTAATAGGCATCAAGTTTATCGGTATCAGGTGAATGGGTGATGGCGTTGGTGAAAGGCAATACCGGGATATCACCCGATGCACCGAGACAACCAGTGCCAGATAAACGGGTGAATGAAAACCCCTTAATGCGGCTGGCAGCGTAATTATAACCACCAGGCGCCACAGGGACTCGGCCTTCGTCATCGATTACACGTTTACTCATGCCTTCACTTTCACTCAGTAAGTCTTTGGTATAAGCGTGCTCAGGACCAAAGTTGAACATACCGTGGGGTATCACCGCCCCCGGCACAACATTGGCGGCTTGACGGTGGTTATAAACCCCTTCAGTGCCAATAAATGGATTAACGTAAGCCGCAGGGTTTTGCACCCACTGGGTTTGCTTGGCTTGATTGAGTTGCTGAGCTGTTGTTGCGATGACAGTGGACTTATCAGAGCCACTACAACCGGCCAGACCTGCACATATCAGCAATGTTAGCGTTTTTACTGCTGGATTGTTTAACATTATTTACGACCTTTGTTTGAATGCTTTATAGGTTATTTGCTTTTTTCTTCCTCTGTGTTGCCTCTGCGTTCTCTGTGACTCTGTGGTAGTCGCAAAGAACGAAGCCACAGACTGCTATCGTGTCATAGATACCGGACGCATCGCCATATCATTGCCCCAACTCATCGAGGGTTTATCACTCATCACAAATTCTAAAACGCCACCACTATTGATATCATCGTGGCGGATAAAACTGCGTTTCAATGGCTTGCCATTAAGGCTGACACTGGCGACATACTGGTTTTTCGCCGATAAATTTTTTGCTTTGACGGTAAAGGTTTTGCCATTGGCCAGTTTTAATGAAATCAGGGGTAATTGTGGTGCGCCGATGGCATAACTCAAATCACCCGGTGCTACAGGGTAAAACCCCATCGCCGAAAACACATACCAAGCTGACATTTGACCAACATCATCATTACCGGCCAAACCATCGGGTTTATCTGATGACAGGGTATCCATAATCTGGCGGATGCGTTGCTGGGTTTTCCACGGTTTACCCGCATAGTTATACAAATAGGCGATATGATGGCTCGGCTCATTACCATGGGCATATTGACCGATGAGTCCGGCGATATCTTCATGCTCTTTGATTTTTTCATGGCTCAATTCTTTGCTGAACAATAAATCCAGTCGGTCGGTGAAGGCATCATCACCGCCCATCAAACTGACCAATTCGCTGACATCATGGGGCACATAAAAGCTGTATTGAAAACTATTGCCTTCGGTGAAAGGCCCTGTTATGGTTAAAGCGAGAACGATAACCAGAATCTGGATTTTTGCTGGTGCCGGGTTCGCTATGAGCTTGTCCGGTCATCGGCATAATCAGCAGGTCACCCAAGTCTGAATGACCGGTGCCACTGAAATGGGTGTGAGAAAACCCGGTGATGGTAGTGTCATCATAATGATAACCAGCGCTGTGTTTGTAAATCTCTGATTGTGGGTCCTCGCCCCGGCTGACGGCAGCGGTATCGGGGCTTAATTGCACCATACCAAAAGGCACTACTGCTCCGGGAAAGGTATGACCATCACCACCGGTGCCAATGAAAGGATCTACCCATTGACTGTTGCCGCCGGGGCCTGTTGAAGGAATTGTTGCCGCAAAGGCTGAGTGTGTGGCTAAAAACGCCAAACCACAACTTATACCTACACCTATACCTGTAATGCGCCAAACTTTGGGTAATCGGGGTCTTAACATCGCTGTATCTCCAGAATGATGATGAGTTAAATGCTTTTGGAACGTTCCATCTGGTGTTAATATACCTTTTGGAACGATATAATTCAAATATTATTTTTAAGGTAGAAGCAGTTTTATGCGAGCAAATTCGGGTGGTAAGGGTTCAAAGAGCATCACGGTATTTGATGTGGCTAGAGTGGCGGGGGTCTCAAAGTCCACGGTATCATTGGTATTGACCGGTAGTGACAAGGTCAGTGACAAGGCCAAATTAAAAGTCGAACAAGCGATTGAAGCAACTGGTTACGTTTATAATCGCGAAGCCGCTTCTTTAAGAAGTCGTCGTTCGAATTTGGTGGCGCTGGTGATCAACGATTTAACCAATCCTTATTCGGCGCAGTTGGCGGTGGGGCTGGAGCGCCATATCAGTCAGATGGGCATGTTCTCAATGATCGTCAATAGCGGTGAAAATGTTGATACTCAGGCGCAACTGGTTAAAAACCTCAAAGAATATAACGTCGCGGCGTTTATTATGTGTCCTGCGCCGGGTACCACGGCAAAGTGGACCAACGACTTAGTAGAGCAGGGGTTTCCGGTGATCCACATTATGCGAGAAATCGACGGGGCCAATGTGCCGAGTGTATTGCCTGACAACATCTCAGGCACCCGCCAAGCCACCGAACACTTATTACAAAGCGGTTATCGACGGATTGCTTTTCTGGGTGGTAATGAATCGATTTCTGATTACCATCAGCGGTTATGTGGTTTTGTTGAAGCGATGAAACAAGCCGATGTCGATTGCCCGCAACACTTACATATTCAATCAGACACCAACCGTCATGGCGGACGCCAAGCGATGTTAAAAGCGCTTGAAACTGAACCTGGATTAGATGCGGTGATTTGTTTTAGCGATGTTATCGCCTATGGTGCCATCGAACAAATGCGTGCCAGCGGTAAAGAGCCGGGCAAAGATATCGCCATTGTTGGTTTTGATGACTTAGAAGATTCAAGGCTGATGTCACCAGCGTTATCAACCGTGCATATCGACGCTGACAAAATTGGCGCTTCGGTGTGTAAGATACTGGCCAATATCAAAGAAAATGGCCAGCAAACCATGCTGGTGGATGTTGAGTTGATCGCTCGGGAGTCGTCGTAGGGTTAGCCGCTGAGGATGGTTGTGTTATTGGTCAAATCAGCTATGTGCTTTTTGTACTGACAACATTTTTTTGTCAGCAGATATATCTTGCAACGAACCCGAAATATATTTATGAATGATACTTGAGACCAGAGTTTGATAAGGGATGCCTTCTTCAACCGCTTTAGACTGAATTGCGGTTAAATCTCGATTAGAAATTCTGATATTAATGCGTTTATCTTTTTTAAAAGTATGAGAAGCGGCTGTTTCTAATTCACTGCGGCGTTCATCAGTTAACACTGATTCGTATTCGCCACTTTCCAAAGCTTCAAGTAAATCTAGCTCATCAGCTTGTAGTTTTAAATCATTCACAAATCACCTCTCAGGTAACGCTTAGTTAATTTTCTGCTCGGAATAACAGTTTTGAGAAAATACTCTCGATCGCTCTCAACATAAGGAACAGCATAGGCATAGTCATCAATGTTGACGATAAAAATCCTTTGGTTTGGATAGTTGCTTGCATTTGGATGACG